>JBFFDV010000111.1:0-8570 GCA_041559215.1 Anaerolineae bacterium
CGAATGAGCAAAGCGATCAGGCCCTGGATGATCGGTTGTATCTGGAAGCGATGTATGACGCAGGGGCAAAGGGGCATTTTGATGTATTGGGCGCTCATGTCTACGGATTTGCCTACGCGCCAGACGATCCTCACGGCGCCCATCAGGGGTTGAACATAGCCAGAGTGGAGGATCTGCGCGAGATCATGGTAGCCAACGGCGATGGTCACAAGCCCATCTGGGCCACCGAGTTGGGCTGGACCACAGCCCCAGACGAGGAGCAGGCCTGGCAGAGGGTCAGCCCGGAAGAGCAAGCAGAATACTTGGTGAAGGTCTTGCAGCGAGCACAGCAGGAATGGCCGTGGCTCGAGTTGGTCACTGTGTGGAACGTCGGCTATGGACTTCCAATTGAAGATGAGAGAGCTGGCTATAGTCTGATCGAAGCCGATGGGGAGCCAAAGCCGGCCTATGTCGCCTTGCGCGATATGCCCAAGCGAGGCCTCCTACCTTCCTTGAAGGACATTGCGGATCTCGGCCGAGAGGCTCTGACCGATAGATGGCGGGAGGAGCGACCTCGTGCCTTAGAGGAAAACGTGGTCATCCACCTGGGAGACAACAGGTGGCCGACCCCTTGGGTTCCGCTTTACCAAGGTCTGCTGCCCAGCACCGTGTGGACAGGTGAGTTCTACGTGCGAAGCCCGGGAAAGGGGTCTTGGACGCTGCACATTGATGTGATGCAGAACAACGAGCGGGGCAACTATCTGATGGTAAATGGACACCCCTTGCAGCCCCCCTACTTTCCCGTGGAGGATTACAGCCGAAGCTGGGTCTCTCTAGCCTACCCAGTCCCTACCGATTATCTGCGACAGGGCCTCAACGAGGTAACGGTGGTGGTCGGCAAGCAGATTCCCGCCCGCCACCACCCCGGCACGTATGAAGACCTCCAATTCAGGGACATCGTGCTGGAGAGAAGATGAAGCTATAGCCCCGCGTGAGCATCATCCAATACGAGCCCGGGGCTCTACAGTAAGTTCTACGGGGCATGGGAGAAATTCCCATGCCCCCTACGCATTCTAGAGAAGCCCCCAAGGCTCCTCTAGCATCTTGTCAATCCCTTGATCCTTACCGCAGGATTGACCTCACCAGCGTTGAGGTCGCCTCTACGGGAACCATGACCTCGCTGACGAAGGAGCCTTCACCTCTCCGGGCGACAACCACCTTGGCCAAGAATGTGCCTTCCTCGGTGTGCATTGCCAGTACTCCTACCCGGTCCCCCACCCGCAGGTCGTCAAGGCCCGGGTCTTCCACACCGGGGATGCGGAAGATGGTCTCCTCGTCGGTCAGCACCCCCATCTCTCCCCGACGTGTTTGCAGAACGATGGTGGGATCCTTGATGGCTGTTACTTCGCCACGGATGAAGCGTAGGTGCGAGGGCCACCTGGGTATCAAGGCCACGACCCGCGCCACGAAGACTTCTTCCTCTGGATTCCAGCTTCCCACAGCGACTATCAGATCACGAAGCTCCAGATCGTCAATGTCAGGGTCCTCTACACCAGGAATCCGAAAGACGGTCTCATCATTAGTCACCACCTGTACCTCTCCACGACGCGTGGCCACGCTCAAGGTATCCCCCTCTACGGCGGTTATAAGGCCGCGTATTGTGTGCCGCCGCAGTTTAGGCCCACTGACCACAGCGACCATGCGAGCCAGCAGGTCACCTTCCTCAACAGGGCGGCCCAGGGCCAGGATAGGGTCGCCTACGGATATGTCCTCTATCCTCGGCTCCTCGACACCGGGGATCCTGAAGCGGGTCTCCTCATCGGTGATCACCACCCTTTCCCCAAAACAGGTTCGTACTCTCAGCGTCAAGTTCTCAATGGCCAGTAGTCGGCCTCGAATGACATTCCTGTACAGCGCGTATTCCGCTGGCAGGACAACCACCAACTCAGCGAGCAAGTCCCCATCAGCATTCCTCTCTCCCCGCACGCCGACGAGATCGCCGATGTCAATGCCGGCGATGGTGGGCTCGCTGACGCCGGGGATGCGGAAGCGGGTATCCTCATCCGTGACTACTCTGTGCTCTTCTCCGCCCCTCGTGGCGACCAACAAGGTGTTTCCCTCAATTGTCGTCACCTGGCCGCGCAGGCCAGCCCCTTCCACCGGTTCCGCAGCCCGGGCCACCCCTGTCATGCTCAACAGCATCCCGATCAGCACCAGACTTGATGCCAGCTTCACCTTCGCTCTCATATCGCTTTACCTCCCGAAACTTAATAGATTCTGTCCATCTTCACCCATATCATCGGGATGCCGTATTAGGCCCTCTTTACCAATTTGTAAAATCTCTGTAAAATCAGCTCACTACAAAGTCTTCAAGCCTTCATGCATTGCGAGAGCCAGCATACCGTGATACAATGCGCTAGCACCCAGCCGATAAGTGCTATACTTTGAGGCTGGAAGGCCCGTCTTGAACAGGGGTGAATTGAACTGCGTCCTTGGCTAGAAGCTGACAAAGGGAGACAAACTGCAATAGTAGCTGGGGGCAATCATCACGTGCGGGTCGCTTGTGCCAGAAGGGGGTATCTATGGCGCTGGTAAGATGTGACACATGTGGAAAACCAAGGGGCCGTACGAGAACCTATGTCGAGGCTGTGGAGCCTTTAGGATATCCAGACACAGCGGCTATCTGCGGTCGGACACACTGTAAAAAGCCCGGAATGGTATGGCTTGATCTAGAGGAATCGCTAGGGTACCATCTTGGCGAGCGAATCTTTAGCGTGCCCCATGCAGCAATGAAGGTCAAGGTCAAGTGAGATGTTGAAGCACATGCCTCGTGGCCAAGTGTTTAGCCATAGCCAGGTGTCTCCCCAACCATGCTACGACGCTGGCTACGGCGATGTAGGCCCCGTAACAGATCGAGATACCTGGGCATGAGCACAGTGTACAGCCAATAGAGGCCCCTGGAGGCAGGGAAGTCATAGGCTCCCAGATGAGATGTGAATTCTCCCCCGAAGCCCGCCTTGAACCGATACACGCCCCACATGGGGTCCTTCTCGTCCAATAGATCAGGCGCTCCCCACATATCGTAGAAGGCATATCCCCGTTCCTTAGCCCACCTTATCGCCTCCCACTGCAAGAGTTGGTTGGGCATGAGGCTGCGATGCCTATCCGTAGAGGCCCCGTACATGTACCAGGCCCTATCCCCGAAGTGGAAGAGCATCAAGCCGGCCAGGGTCTCTCCCTGGTAGCGGGCCAGGAACAGCTGCGCCAACCCTCGGCCGACGAAGATTCCCCAGGCATCGGCGTAATAGGAGAAAGGGCGGATGATGAACTCGTCCCGCTCACTGGTGGTGGTGTACATCTCGTAGAACAGCGGCAAGTCCTCCACGCTTCCCAGATGCACCTCCACCCCTCGCCGCCGCGCCAAACGGATGTTGTACCGCGTCTTGGACTTCATTGCCACGAGCAACTCTTGCTCATCCCGCCGCAGATCGATGAGCAGGGTGTTGCGGAACTGAATCTGTTCCATGGAAGCCCTCCACCCCCGATGGAGCAAAGGCTGCACGATGTCGGTTCGATCTGCTGTGACATCGGGATCTATCTTGATGAAGATCGCTCGCTGCTCCCTGGCCAGCTCCTCCAGCCCGCCCAACACGACATCCAATAACTCCCCGTCATCGTAGTCTAGGGCCGGCCCCTTGGGTACATACATCACGCCCCAGGGACCCCAGGGCAATCGCCGCAGCAGAGCCGATGCCGCGCCTACCGCTTCCCCTCCAGCCATGAAGAGCACGCGGAAGGGGGTCCAGCCATGGCGACTCTTGAACTTGCCCCACTCATACGACTGCAACACATGCCCATAGGGCAGGCGCGCCACAGCCTCATTCCAAACCTCCCGATCATCAACCTCTATGATCTCAGATACAGCCCCCATCAATGGCTTGACCTCTCCTCCAAGCACTTAGAATCAACGGACGAACACAGAGGCAATCAAGATATAGACGGCGAAGCCTACGAGCGAGGTCAATATCGCCGCCCACACCGGGATTCTCTTAATTCGCCTTATCGCTATGGCACTCAACGCTATGATCCAGCCGTACTGAAACGTGCTGTATACACCGATGACGTAGAAGTTCCACATAGCAGCGACGGCGGGCCCGAACTCGCCGTGCATAGCGGCGGTCCACCAGTATCCATGGCCGGATAGCAGGTCAATAGGCACTCCAAACAACCATTCGCTTGTCGCGCCGATGACGATGCCCGGCACCGCGGCAGCGAAAGCAATGGCGTTGAGCGTCTGCTCAAAAGTGCCTTGGCCACCCCATATCTTGCTCATCAACTGCGCTATTCCCGGCATGATAACCAGATTGAGCAGGAAGAAGAGGGGCATCAACGCTGCGAAGATCGGTACCCAGTTAGCCAGCCCGATCCGGAGGTAGCCAAAGCCGCCGACGAAAGTGGGTTCGGCAAGGTCCGGCCGCGTTCCGAGCCAGTCGAGGCCGAAGGCCGCATGCAGGGCCATATTGCCCCATACCTGTAAGGTCCCCAGAGAGGCTGCGACCAGCGCCCATCGCACCGTGCGCTCACTGGCGAGTGCGTCGAAAGTTGGGCCTGGCCGTCTGATAGTTCCCCAGAAGTAGCGGATAAACTGGCGCATCGAAATCTCCTCCTTTCCCAATTCTGCGCTAACCGGTTGTTTCCTCAGTTCGCGCCTTGTCCACGACTGATTCTATGAAAGCAGTCTTCGCCTCGGTGTAGGCCTCGCGATCTGAACGGTACTTTCCTGCCAATTCTTTCTTCAAATCATAATACTGCTGGGCTTCCTCAGGATGGGTGCGCAGGAAATCTCGAAACAACATGTGCCTCTCCCAGAAATCGCTCGTCAATTCGACCATGTGCAAGTGGTGGGTACGGGCTTCCGCAGGGCCCTTGTGGAAATACCGCCTCTCTGGGATGATGTCGTTGTACTCAGGGACATACTCGTAGCCGATGCTCTGGAGAGGCTCAACACACTCCTCCGCATCAGCAAGGCGACGGAGGGCAACCATGATGTCAATTATTGGCTTGGCCCCAAGCCCAGGCACTGCGGTACTCCCGATGTGCTCGATTGCTACAACAGCATGCCCAATGACGCCATGAATCCGAGCCTTCTCCTCCTCATACAGGATTGGCCATTTAGGATCATAGTCCACGATCACAACTGGCGCAGTCATCCATTCTCTCGCAGTCATCGGCGTAAACTCACCCCAACTCGGCAAGGTCATAAGCGTGAAATATCCCCGGGATGAACTCTTTCGCATCGGGAGCGATCGGCTCAACCATCTGAGCAAATTCGACCAGATTGATTCGTCCCCGCGGTGGGAAGGCCCATCTCGGCGGTTTGAACATGGGGCGCGCTGGTTCGGACAAGGGCCAATATCGGTTCTGGCGCGACGCCCAACAGAGCTAGCAATTGGCAGGTATTGGCCGAACCCAGGGCCGTGGCGCCGGTGTTCAGGACCACATCAGGCACATCCATCAAATGATCCCAGTGTGCATGGGTCACCAGAACGAAGTCACAACGAGGAAAGGCAATTCCGCTCACTACCACGAGAATAAACAGAAGCGGAACGACACGAGTCGCGAGGCTGAGGCCAGAAAAGGCTGCATAGCCACCGGCGGCCTCGATGAGTCGTCTCTTGGGTTCCTTGTAGCTGTTTCTTCGACTATCGGTTTTCAAAGCCCTCCTCCATGAACATCCGCATCCTTACGGCTCACGCACGCAGCGGTAACCGTGACGCGGGTTCCCCCACGTCTTCCGCTGACCGCTGATCATCCCTCCGGACCAATGTCCACCGGTATAGGGCACATACCACGCTTTGTCCTCGTCGTATTCTTCCGCAGAATAATAGTATATCGGTGACCAACTGGGAACCCAGAGCGGGGTCTCCTTGTCAGGCGTGATTCTGCAGTCAGCGCTCGCTGACTCGCCATCCCAGGTGCAGCCAGCGTTCTCACCGTCCCGCACCAGCGAGCGGACCAGCTCGACAGTGGTGGGCATGCGCCAGATGTCTTGGGGCTCACTCATCAACGTCAGGCCGTCTTCGCTCAGGTAACGGCAGAGGCCGGTTACCTCCATATCAGCCTCTGTAGCGTCCCTGTCCTCGTACCCCGGCTTGTCTCCGAGCCCCACTGCTGGTATGCCGTATAGGGCTATATCGTTCCACGAGAGGTTTGCCCCGGGCAGCAGCCTGCCCGCTGCCTTGCTGGGTCCTATTCCTTCCCACCAACCCGGCCCGGCTGGCGCCCATACCAGGGTCACGCCATTCCCCTCGATCAGTCTTGCGCCCCGGTCGCCGTCATCCATCCTGGCCAGAACGATGGGTAACCAATAGATAGACAGAACGGCAGTCACCAGCAGCGGAAATCCAACGGCCAGAATGTAGCGCAGGTTACGACGCAACCACCTCTTGGGAGGCGTCCACCTGTCAGCGCGCAGTTGTCGCCGGTAGCGCCCCTCGAAGAGAAACAATACCCCGATGACCACGAACAAGCCGCTTACGGGAAATGCACCTAGCAACCAGGCGAGGGTCAGCCAGCCGGCACGGGCAGCCCTCCCCCACCACCAAGCAGTCCAAGCACCGCCGATAAGGATGAGCAACCAGCCCCCCGCCCGAGGCCAAGTGATCGCCACCAGAGTGAGGGCCAGGCTCGCACCTGCAAACATCACGTAGAGCAGCCTCTCGGACCAGGGTCCCCACCAGCCCTCATAGTACATCTCGCCCACACCCCACAGTGTCAACAGGCTGGTTGCGAGAACCACCAGCGATGTGGCGATGTACCCAGGAAGTCTGCGCTTCAACTCTGAACCTTGCACCTACTCAGCTCTCCTGCATTACATGATCGGACAGAGAGATCGTCGATTTCTCCTTTGCCTGCTATGAGGCGATAGCGAGAGCGGTTCCCCGCTCTCTGCCCTATTTCAGAAGTCGTTCTGCTTCTGCCGGGGTCGCTAAGGGGTAGATCTCGAAGCTCACAGGCACGATGTTTGACCATTGCGTCAGCAGCTTATGAAGTTCGTCATTTGAAGAGACGTCGAGAATGACCACCGAGCCCCTACCCACTCTGGGATAGAAGCGGACGACCTTGTTCTGCGACTTAAGATCCCCGATCCAAGACCTGAATTTCAATCTCGCGTCTTTGACATCTTCAGGTTTGGAGGGCTCGGGACTGCTTATCACTAGGAACAGCATGGCAAACACCTCTACTTTCCTTCGTTCGAAACTGAACAGTCAGATCATGCCGCGTTCAAGGCTTTCGCTGTGTCCTCTTTGGCAGCAAGACAAGCATCACTCCAGTATCTGCTCGATGATATCGGCTGCATCCTTGACGAATTTCGGGCAAACAGTAGCAGGGAGTCCTTTCTCCCTGGCAAACTCCAGGCCCTCGGGAGTACTTATATCACAGCCGAGCAACTCTCTGCAGATGATTGAACCGTTGCGTGACTCAAATTCCTGCACAAATTTGCGAACGAGGCCGTAGGCCTTGTCTCTCGTTTCCTCGTCCTCAGCCCTGATCCTTCCGTGTCTGAGCCCTATGACCATAAACGCACCGGTCACTGCTCCGCATATGTGGCCCATGCGCCCCATTCCACCGCCAAAGCCTGTAGCAACCTTCAAGGCGATGTCATGATCTAGGCCCAGTTCTGGCCCATAAGTCGAAAAGACCGCTTGGGAACAGCTGAAACCCTCTTCAAAACAGGCAACCGCCCGTTCAACTTTGTTCATCTTTGGAACTCCTAATTCTTGTACCCTCGGTGCACGGCGGCGATTCCCCCGCTTAGGTTGAAGTACTCGCAGTGCTCAAACCCGGCTTCTTCCATCATTCTCTTCAGCGTCTGCTGGTCAGGGTGCACGCGGATCGATTCGGCGAGATAGCGGAAACGACTGCCGTCCCCAGCGATCAAGCGCCCCATCAGCGGCAGCATGTTGAAGGAGTAAAGGTCATATAGCTGCCTGAAACCCCACAGAGGAGGGTGCGAGAACTCCAGGATAACCACTGGCCTGCCGGGTTTAAGCACTCGATACGACGATGCGAGCGCCGCATCCAGATTGGTCATGTTACGCAGCCCGAAGGCGATGGTGACGCAGTCGAAGTAGTCATCAGGAAAGGGCGGCCATTCGGCGTCCGTTTGGACATAGTCCACTTTCCCCACCAAGCCTTGACCCGCCAGCCGTGCGCGCCCTCGCAGCAGCATCGTACCGTTGACATCTGCCAGCACCACCTGGCCTTCCGCCCCCACGATGGGTGCCAGGCGGGCGGTGAGATCACCTGTGCCGCCAGCCAGGTCGAGCACCCGCTGCCCGTGGCGCACGCCGCTGACCTTGACCGCAAAGCGCCTCCACAGGCGGTGTACGCCAAACGACATCACATCATTCATCAAGTCGTACTTGTTGGCCAGAGAGTCGAAGATCGCTGCCACCAGACGTGGCTTTTCCTCGATGGGCACCTCCTGGAAGCCAAAGTGGGTTGTGCCAGGTTTTCTCTCGAACTTCATTGCGCTCCGTTCGGCAGCGTACGACTTCCTCACAGCCAGTCCCGTCCGCAGACAGGTC
>JBFFDV010000112.1:0-8472 GCA_041559215.1 Anaerolineae bacterium
CCTTGAACAAGCTACTGACCTCTTCCAGGATCTTGGCCACTGACACCGTTGCTTTCTTCACCTCGGTGGCTCTCTCTTTCATGCGCGCTAGCAGGAGGAGATCATCGATCATATCCAGTAATTCTCCACATCTCAGGTGCGCACCTTCCACCATCTCTTGCGCATCATCAGCCGCATATCCATCCAGGATCAGTCCCAGGTATCCCTGGATGGCAGCCACAGGTGCTCGCAACTCGTGGGCGACGGTCAGCATGAAGCGGCTCTTCATGGCGTCCAGCTTCTCCAATTCCGTCTTGGCTCTAGTCAGCTCCTTCGCCTCTTGCTCGATCGCTTGTAACCGTTTAGTCTCCCGCGTTAGCCGCCGATGCTCCAAACCCTGGTTCACCACCAGGATTAGGTCGTCAGAGGTGAAGGGCTTGGAGATGAAGTCGTAGGCGCCTTTCTTGATGGTTTGCACCGCCGCTTCCACGGTGGCATAACCGGTGATGATGATGATCGCGATATCCGGATCTATCTCATGGATGCGGCCCAAGGCCTCCATACCGCTCATGCCTGGCATCATCAGGTCCAGAAGCACCAGGTCAAAGGAGCGCTCACGCAGCTTGCGGAGCCCGGTGGCGCCAGTTTCCGCTACATCCACGTCATAGCCCAGGGGGGCCAATGCTCGGCGACACCCCTCTCGAATGCCTACTTCGTCATCAATCACTAGAATGTTAATCCGCTCTTCCACGAGATGTCCTCCTCGATGTTCTGCATACACGCTCTCACTGGATGCAGTATTCGATGAATGCTACGCACCGAACGATTCTGTCGTTTCTGGTGATGTAATAGGCAGCTTGACGGGGAGCGTGATCGTGAAGGTGCTGCCGGCACCGATCTCGCTCTGTACATCGATCTGTCCACGATGCATCTTAATAATTCCGTAGACTATGGCCAACCCCAATCCCGTCCCCTTGCCGATGGGCTTGGTGGTGAAGAAGGGAGTGAAGATCTTGCTCAAGTTCTCTTCGGGTATGCCGCACCCTGTGTCTTGGAAGGCGATTTTGATCGTCTCGTCGGCAGTTGGTGCAGTGGTGATGGTTAGGTAGCCGCCCTCCTCCATAGCTTCGGCAGCATTGGTCATGATGTTGATGAAGACCTCCTTGAGTTGAGCGGGGTCGGCCTGGATGTTGGGCAAGGTGGGCTCCAGACGAGGGATGATTTGTACTTTCTCGAAGATGGGCTGGATGTTGATCTCCTCGATGGTTTGGTTGAGCAGGGCGTTGACGTCGGTGGTCTGAGCGAGAACCTCGTTCTGCCGCGCAAAGTTGAGAAGGTCGGAGACGATTGTTTTGCAACGGGTGGTTTCGTTGAGAATCATCTGCAGATCGTCGCGACGCGCGTCGTCGGAGGGGAGCTCCTTGCGCATGATGTCGGAGAAGAGCAGGATGGTCCCCAGCGGGTTGTTGATCTCATGCGCGACGCCAGCGGCCAGTTGGCCCACAGAAGCCAGTTTCTCCGACTGGATCAGCTGCTGCTCTGTGGTGCGCAGCGTCTCAACCATGCTATTGAAGGATCGTGCCAAGACTGCCAACTCACCTGTGCCCTCCACTGGCACCGACACGGTTCGGTCTCCCCGCGCTACCTTCTCGTGGGCCTCAACTAGGTCAGCAATCGGCCTGGTGATAGAGCGAGAGATCGGTATGGCGATCATCACCGCCAAAAAGATCGAGCCCAGCGCTGTGACGGAGATAATGCCATAGAACTCTTGCCTCAGCTTGAGGAAGGATGCCTGCCGGGCTCCTACATACAGCATGCCGACTATGCTACCTTGGTGATCATTCAGCGGTATGTAGCGGGTGATGAAGTTCTCGTTGACCACGAAGGCTGTTCCCGTGAAGTCAGCACCATTTACTAGAGTTTCATCCCTCACCAATTGGGAGACTCGGGTGCCGACGGCTCGTTGGCCTTGCTCATCCGGCACATTGGTGGAGACCCTCAGATCACCGAAGAAGATGGTTACCGTATCGACGCCCGCTACCTCCTTGATGCGGTCTACCAGGCTGAAGTCATTATTGAAAAGATGGCCCACCATCACAGCCCCAAGAATAGTCCCCTGATCGTCCAATATGGGAGCAACGGCCGTCAGAGTTAAGCCTGCCGTTCCTTCCCGGGGGTCAAAGGGCTCGGGGGCGGCTTTGGGCGTGTACTTGATATTCATGAGGGCTTGCTCGGCAAGGCCCAGTGTCTCCAATAAGTCGGCGGGAATCACCTCGGTGGCGGCGACGGGTTGTCCGTATCCCAGCACCAAGGCCACGACGGGCAGGCTAGACCAATCGGTTGGCGAGGTTGGCAATGCCTCCCCTGGGGAGTGCGATGTCCGACCCAAGATAGTGTTGCCTTCGGCATCCACCAGCACTATGAAGTGATTGACGGTAATGCTCTGCGACCTGATTTCATTAGCGACGTATTGCTCCAAGACCTTCATAGCGTCATCCTGGCCCTGGCTGGCTTGGGGTAGAGCGCCTCTTATCGGCGGGCTTGAGGCTAGCCTTCGAGCTGTGGTGCTGATCTTGTCGAGCTTGATTTCATAGAAAGCCTCGGCCAACTGCATATCCCGACTGACCCGTCTGTCCTGAGCATCGGCAAGATAGTCGGTGATGACCTTAGAGGTCACCAACCCGCTAGCACCAACGGTGACCAATGCCACCAAGGAAAAGAGGATGACTAGGGTAGTTTGCAGGCGGAAGCTACGCAGCCAATTGATGAACCTTCGCATTTTAGCCCTCCCTAGTGGGTTCGGCCGAAGTCCGGCCCATGCAATCGCAGTTCAGGAATGGTGAGTTGTTCTCGCTATCTCGAATTTGCCTCCACTTCTATTATACCCCGCTTAGTCAGGCAGAATCAAGGCTTTTTAAGCACAATGGGCAAATGTGCTTACCATCGGCCAAGTGGATATGCCTATCCGTTCAGCCAGATCAGCCGGTATAAATGCCTACTCGCTGCTCTAGGTGTCCCCGCATGAACACCTAGCCGCCAGTGGATAGGCTGCGCCTTTTTCCTGGGTGAAGAACAGGCAGTTTCCCTCTTCAGAATCGACTGCCGCTATGGTAAACTGTAGGTGGAAGGGAAGTATAAGAGAGAGGGGGCAAGTGAAAATGTTGTCCTTGGAGATAATCGGTGTCTTAGGCGCCTTGTTTGCTTTCTTGGTGTATGGCATGGTGAGGACTCAGTTGGCCCGCAGGGAAGCAGAGGCGAAGCAGAAGGCCGAGGAGGGCGCCCCAGCCAGAGCGGAGAAAGCTCGGTAGTTAGCGGTGGGGAAATGCCCTCGGCCAGGCTCAGCATTTATCATGATGAGAGATGACTGAGGATAGCGTGGAAGAAGAGGTGACGTAGATGCTATCGCTGGGGCTCATCTGCATATTGGCTCTTCTCTTCGGCTGCGTGGTCTGCCTTATGGTTGTAACGATACTCGCTTAAGGAGGTAAGCGAAATGTTGTCCCTAGAGATAATTGGTGTGCTGGGTGCCTTGTTTGCCTTCCTTGTGTATGGCATGGTCAGGGCTCAACTGGCCAGGAGAGAAGCACAGGCGAAGCAGAAGGCCGAGAAGGGCGCCCCAGCCAGAGCGAAGAAAGCTCGGTAGGTAGCGGTGGGGAAATGCCCTGGGCTAAGCTCAGCATTTATCATGGTGAGAGATGACTGAGGAGTAGTGTGGGAAAGGAGGTGACGGAGATGCTATCGTTGGAGCTCATAGCTATATTCGCTCTTCTCTTCGGCTTCGTGGTCTACGTTATGGTTGTGACGCAGCTTGAACGCCGGAGCATACGGATTGCCGAGAGGAAGGCTGAGGCCGAGAAGCCTGCGGAAGCGGCTGAGCAGCCTGTCAGGATCGAGCACTAGGCCAAGTAATGATCCTGAGCCAAGGAGGCAGGCGAAATGCTGACCATTGAGATTATCGGCGTATTGGCTCTGTTCGTTGGGCTTCTGATCTATGCCATCGTTAGAACCCAGTTGCAGAGACGGGAGTTGAGCGTGCTTTGGGAGGCTATCCGGCCCGCCAGAATACTGGTTGTGGACGATGATCCCGACTTTGTGAAGATCACCAAGAAGGTTCTGCACAGGCACGGATATGAAACCTATACAGCCTCGAGCGGTGCTGAGGCGCTGAAGACCATGCGCACCGCTTCTATCAAGCCCGATCTGGTGTTGCTGGACGTGATGATGGACTACATCACCGATGGGTTCGATGTGAGCAGTGCGATGCGTTGGGATCCAACTTTGAGGGACATTCCTGTGATTATGATTACCTCGCTTACCGGTGTGAGGAACCAGGAGATATTCCCCAGCGATGAGTACATAGCGGTCAGTGCTTGGCTGACCAAACCCGTTAAGGCCGAGGATTTGCTGACGACAGTAGAGGAAACGTTGGCTGGTGTGGCTGCAGGCGTCCCCATCGGGATTCCAGCAGTGCGCTGATGTACAAGCGCATAGAGGTGAGGAACATGGAGGCTGGCTATCATGACGACGATCGTCGGTGCGGTGACGCTAAGAGAGTATTCAACCAGGCTTGACTGGCAGTGGCTGGTCAAGCCTAGTTTATTCTGAGTCCTTGATCGTGAGATGTGCCTCGACTCTCGGCTGCCCTGAAGAGACCTTTGGTGCACATGGGCATCAGCCATTACGACCAGACTTAGACCAAACTCACACCTGACTTTGACCTTGTTCTGGTATGATGAATGGGTGGTGAAGCGGGCTTTTCCTCGCAAATGGTTAGGGCCTCGAATAGTCAGGAGGAAAAATGGCTAAGATACTTGTTGTAGATGATGATGTTGACTTCCAGGCAATCATGCGCCGCATACTGGAGGCCGAAGGTTATGAGGTCGACATAGCTGAGAATGGCGATAAGGCGTTGGAGATGGCGCGGCAGGGTGAAGCGCCGGATATGGTGCTGCTGGACATCATGATGGCCACTACCCTCGAGGGGGTGGACGTAGCTCGTGAGATGAAGTGGGACCCCGCTTTGGAGAACGTGCCCATCATCATGGTCTCGTCCATCGCCACCAGCCCTCATGCTGCCGAATTCCCTGACGATGAACATATCCCCATTGATGGCTGGATCTCCAAACCGGTCCAGCGAACTGTGTTGCTGAAGACGTTGGAGCGTTTCCTGGGTCGGGGTTCGGAATAGATGGCATGGGATTCCGGGCGAACCTTGGGCTCGCCTCCGAAGCTCACGTCGGTTGGAGTGGGCAACATATCATCACTTTTAAGTTAGGAGTATTGCACTATGGCAAAGCAGGAAGTTTTGGCTCTAGATGAGATGGATCGTGAACTCATCAAGCAGATCGAGCCCGAGTGGCCTAAGATGATGACCTGCATTCAGTGTGGTAGTTGCAGCGTTTCCTGCCCCTCTGGGCTATTGATGGATTACGCTCCGCGAGAGCTTTGGCGGCTGATGCGCTTGGGCATGAAAGACGAGTTGATGAACAGTCGGACCTTCTGGCTATGCACTCAGTGCTATGCCTGCACCGTACGCTGCCCCCGCGGCATCATGACCAGTGAGACGATGCTGAACCTACGGAGATGGGCCATCGCAGAAGGGTTGGAGTTACCTGCGGTGCTACCGCAATTGCTGGGCTCCGTGGTGACGACCCACAATATATTGGGCGAGGATAATGATACCCGGCTTATCTGGAGTGAAAACTTGGAGCCGGTGCCCGAACAGCTAAGGGACCTCACGCAGGGGCGGGCCGACGTGCTTCTATATGCTGGCTGCGTGGGTGCGATGTACCCTATGGCCTACAGCATCCCCCAGTCCTTCGTGCAGACGCTGGAACAGGCAGGAGTGACCTACACCAACTTGGCCGGTGAAGAGTGGTGTTGTGGTTATCCTCTGTACGGCGCCGGGTTAGAGCATGAGGTTGCTGAACTGGCCCAGCACAACATGGACCGAGCTAGGGAGCTTGAGCCCAAGTATCTCGTGCCGACCTGTCCCTCCTGTTATCACACCTGGAGCCACATTTATCCGCGGTATAGCTCTGATGGTCTGGGCTTCGAGGTATTACATGCCAGCCAACTTCTGGCCAAGCTCATAGAGGAAGGCCGCATCAAGCTGAATGAGTTGGACTGGGTGGTAACTTATCATGATCCCTGTGACTTGGGCCGTAAGAGCGGGGTGTACGATGCTCCCCGTTTTATTATCGACAGTATTCCCGGCATCAGTTTCCAAGAAATGCGGAATAACCGGGAAAATGCTCTTTGCTGTGGTGGAGGTGGCGACGTGGCGATGTGGGAAGCTGACGTGACCGAAGACATCGCTGAGCGGCGGATGGAACAGGCCAAAGCCACCGGGGCCACGGCCATCATCTCAGCCTGCCAGCAGTGCAAGCGAACCTTGCTGCAGGCTGCGCGTAAAACCAAGACCAGGGTAAGAGTGTTGGATGTAACCGAGCTGGTCTGGCAGGCGATGGAGAAAGGAGAGGTTATAGGCTGATGAGCGACGAATCACCTAAAATCGGCGTTTATGTGTGCGAGTGTGGGATCAACATCGGAGCCGTTGTTGATGTGCTCGAGGTGGTCCGCTTTGCCAGCGAGTTGCCCTCTGTAGCCATGGCCCGCGAGTACAAGTACGTATGCTCCGAGCCCGGCCAGGAGATGATCAAGAAGGATATCCAGGGGTTGGGTGTCAACCGCGTGGTGGTTGCGTCCTGCACCCCACGTATGCACGAACCGACCTTTCAGCATGCAGTGGCCGAGGCGGGGTTAAACCCCTACTGCTTGCAGATGACCAACATTCGCGAGCACGTCTCCTGGATATCGAAGGATGAAGAAAGTGCCACTGAAAAGGCCAAGCGCCTGGTACAGGCTGCGGTCGCTCGTGTAGCGCTCCATGAGCCCCTGGAGTCCCGGACCGAGAAGGTCACGCCAGCGGCACTAATAGTCGGCGGGGGCATAGCGGGCATCCAAGCTGCGCTAACCATAGCCGATGGTGGGTACAGAGTCTATCTGCTGGAAAGGGAACCCACCATCGGTGGGCACATGGCTCAACTGGATAAGACCTTCCCCACCCTTGACTGTAGCACTTGAATTCTGGGGCCAAAGATGATGGATGCCGGTCGGCATCCCAACATCGAACTCCTGACCTATAGCGAGGTCGAAGAGGTCTCCGGATATATCGGCAAGTTCCAGGTGAAGGTCCGGAAGAAGGCACGGTATGTGAACGCTGAGCTATGTACTGGCTGTGGGCTCTGTCAGGAGAAATGTCCTCAGAAGAAGATACCCTCGGAGTTCGATGAAGGTCTGGGCAACCGTGCGGCCATATACGTACCTTTCCCTCAGGCCATCCCTCGAGTGCCCGTCATAGACACCGAAAACTGTACCTACTTCTTGAAGCAAAAGTGCAGGGCCTGCGAGAAGCTCTGCCCGGCGGGGGCTATTGATTTCGAGCAGAAGGACGAGATCGTGGAGTTGGACGTCGGGGCTGTCATTGTGGCCACTGGGTTCGCCCAGTTCGACGCGGAGAGCCTGCCTCAGTATAACTATTCCCTTTCGCCGGACATCATTGACGGCCTGCAGTTCGAGCGCATGTCCAGTGCCACCGGCCCCACCGGGGGCGAGCTGCTCACCTCCAAGGGTGTGCCGCCCAAGAGGGTCGGCATCATCCATTGCGTTGGGGCTCGGGACGAATACTCGAACGTGTACTGCTCACGAGTTTGTTGCATGTATGCTCTGAAACATGCTCACCTAGTGCGGGACAAGACTGGCGCCGAGGTGTATGAGTTCTACATGGATATCCGGGCTGCGGGCAAGGGGTACGAGGAATTCTACGAGCGGGTGCAGGAGGAGGAGGTGTACTTCATCCGCGGGCGCGGTGCGGAGGTTACGGTGTTAGAAGATGGCCAATTGGTGGTCCTTGCAGAGGATACCATCATGGGCAGGCCCGTTTCGGTGAAAGTCGATATGGTGATCTTGGATTCGGCCATGGTTCCCCATGGCGATGCCCGCGAGGTGGCGTCCACGCTGGGGATCGGGCGCAGCGAGGACGGTTTCTTCCTTGAGGCCCATCCCAAGCTGCGCCCGGTGGATACCAATACCGATGGCGTCTACCTGGCTGGGGCGTGCCAGGCGCCTCGCGATGTGCCGGACACGGTGGCCCACGCCAACGCTGCTGCCGCTCAGTGCCTCTCGCTACTCTCGCGAGGCGAGGTGACTATCTCTCCTACCGTGGCCGTGGTGCATGACGAGCTTTGCTCAGGTTGCAAGGTGTGCATACCGTTGTGTCCTTATAGCGCTATCAGCTTCATCAGTCACGATGGCACCGGCGTCGCGCAGGTGAACGAGGCCCTCTGTAAAGGGTGCGGCACCTGTGTGGCTGCTTGCCCAGCAGCGGCAATTACGGCTCGGCACTTCTCCGATGGGCAGATCTATGCGGAGATCGAGGGTCTGCTCGTCGGGTCAAGGCGGGAGATAGAAGAGGTCAGAATCTAGTGCTTC
>JBFFDV010000113.1:0-8369 GCA_041559215.1 Anaerolineae bacterium
ACACGCCTCGCGATGGCGGATACGATAATGCACATGGTCCCCACAGGCAGGTGACAGCCGTGCTGCTCGGTGGCAGCCATGGGTAGCACAGCGATCTCAGGTTTGGCCTCCTCAACCTCAACAGTTGTGCTCTGATAGTCGTGTAACATGCTATCCGTGCCCTCCAGCGTCGTCACTCTAAATCCGATATCTCTTGTGGAGGAAATATAGATCGACCTCAGACTGCCCTCAGGGCTTCAACTCTGGCAAAGGTCTCTCGCGTCCACTCCACAATCCTTTCCACCTGGTAGTGAATGAGCCGCTCTCCCTTGCTTGCAGTCCCCAAGCTTGGATAGCCCCACACCCCTTTCTCGCTTATGTCTCCCATAAAGGCGTAGTCGAGGAACTCCCTACCTACAGGCGGCAAGTAGTCCACCCGGTCCTCTTTAACATGCTCTCGGTTGAGGAACAGTTGTGTTGAAGTCTCAATCTCACCAGCATGGATCCCGACGCCCTTGTCAAGGATCCTGGGGTCGTCAGGACCTGGCACGAAGTCCGGAGGCATAACGACTATGAGATCGGGGCAGCTCAGGTTGAGCTCGCGAATCACTGCTTCCAAAACGAAATTACCACCATGCCCATTGACAATCAGCACTTTACGGAATCCTTGGTCGTAGAGAGAAAACACCACATCGTGAACAACTGAGCCCAGAGTCTTGGGTTTCAACCAAATGGTCCCAGCCATGGGGCCGTGGCATTGGCTCATACTGAAGGGCAAAGCAGGCACCAAGAAGGCGTTCAGTTCACGGGCTACGCGCTCGGTCACTGCACAAACGGCTAGCCAATCGGTACCCAAAGGCAGATGGAGGGAGTGCTGTTCGAGAGCCCCGATCCCAAATGCAGCAATCTCTGGCTTTGCCTGTGCGATTTCCGTCGACGTGTTCCACATATCCATCATGGGAAGAATCCCTCCTGAATCGGATCGAGACTTGCGCCCCTATGAGATTAGTTACCCTCCAGAGTCACCCGTCGACCTTCCTCTGCCGACTGGTAGGCGGCGTAGATAACCTCCACAACTTCGCGTCCGAGCTGGCCGTCGGCCAGGGGCTCTCGATCGTGAATGACCGCCTCGACGAAATCCCGTAGCTCCTGCGGATAGCCCAACATCCATTCCTCATCGATGCTGGGATAACTCCAACCCGCCTTGGTCTCTAGCTTCTCCGCGATGTACTCCGTCTCGAAGATGGATGGATCCGGCGCGTAGGCCTGCAGCACATTGCTGTGCGTCATGTCGCACTTGATATGTGCGTTGGAGAGATGAATCTGCAACGTGTCTTCCATGCCCCCCAGAGCGATGTCTGAGGCAGAAAGGACGGCTCGAGAGCCATCGCTGAAGGTCAGGACAACAACGGACCAGTTCTCCACATCCTCCCAGCCGGTGACGAGCCATTTCGGAGACTCTCCTTGGAAGGAATCGATCCTGGTCAAATCACTGGTTTCGGCCGTTACGGCTCTGACAGTGATGGGCCTGCCATCCCGTCTTATGCCCTCCTCGTGCTTCAGATAGATGGCGATTCCGATGGGGTGAGCTCCCAGTCGCATCAACGCGCCACCGCCAGAGTACTCCCATTGTTTGGCATAACTGGCGTGCGAGCCACTGTGGCACTCTGCGGCCTTTACCTCCAAGATAGTGCCCCGACTTGCCTCCACAAGACGTCTTGCCTTTTGAATCACCGGGGAATATACCCAGTTCTCGGCGTACATCAGCTTGACACCGTGCTTCTCCGCAACCTCGATCATCTCGTCTGCATTGCGTAGAGCTGACTCATACATTCTTAGCTTCGGCGTTGTGCCCACAGCCTCCTCGCCTTCACCAAAGTAGCCAGTTAGAGGTTTTTCGCATATCACATGTTTCCCTGCCTCTGCCGCCTCGATGGCAAAGGGTTTGTGGAGATGATTAGGAACGCACAGGTCAACTATGTCCACTTTCGCGCTGAGAACATCCTTGTAGTTGTCGGAGGAGTTCGGGATGCCGTGTTCTTTAGCAAAGCTCTCAGCAGCGGTTTCTGGGACCGCTGCCACTGCCTCCAATTTTATATTGAGGTCAGCCAACTGCTCGTAAGCACGCGCGTGGATGTGAGCCGCAAAGCCAGCTCCGATCAGGCCGATTCCGATTCTATCCATGTCTCCATCCTATTCCTCAAACGAAGCTGAGAGCCTTCCTGGGGCAAATCGCTGCGCATATGCCACAGCCATAGCAGTCGGATTCGTGGATTACAGCCAATCCGTCTACGATTTCGATGGCTGTGCAATGCCCAGGTCTCAAGCAGAAACCACAACCGTTGCACTTCCCTGCGTCGAGTTGAGGAGCACCTGGCAGGGGTTCCAATTCCACATTGGGCCTGATATTGACCAAGGCGCGGCCAACCAGTTCCTGGTACGAACTGTATCCCTGTTCTTCCATGAACGTGTCCATGCCCTCAATTACCTTAGTTATCACCTCAAAGCCCTGCCACATGATAGATGTACAAGCAGTCACCAAGGTGGCCCCCCACATCATGTATTGCACGGCGTGTTCCCAGGTGTCCAATCCCCCACCACCGACTATTGGGATCTTGACAGCGTTGGCGGTTTGGGCTACAGCAGCGTATCCCATCAATCGACAGGCAGGGCCCCCAAGGCTCCCGAAGCTTGCTCCGCGAAGGAGCGGGTATACGCGATCTGGGCGATATATGTCAACCGGAGGCAAAGAAAGCTGAGCCCCCGCCAAAGTAACGCCATCGGCACCACCTTCCTCACAAGCTTGAGCTATCGCGGTGATATCAGTTACGTTGGGGGTCAGTTTGCAGACCACGGGGATCCTCACAGTCTCCTTCAGAGCCCGGGCGACCTCTCTTGCCGCCTCAGGATCTTGGCCGAGCAGTGCACCTCCCTTGACGGCATCTCCACCCAATCTACTGGCTGTAACGCCCAAGTTCGGACAGATCAGATTGGCCTCTATGAGATCGGCACCAGCTTCCTCCATAGCCCTGGCCAAGCGAGCCCACCCCTCCAAGCCCTCTCCTTCATAAGTGATGTTGGTGAAAAGAAGCAGGGAAGTCAAGCGCTTTGCTTCTTCGACCAAGCGCACACCCTCCTCCAGATCCAGCCTCCTGTCATGGCAAACGATGCTTCCAACCTTGGGATCGTTGTACATCCTGAGTTTGCCGTAAAAGGGTTGCTTGATGAAGGTCAACTTGGTGCTGGCGGCCGCTGCGCCCGCATCGTCCGCCTTCTTTAGCAACTCGGCACGAGCGGTCAAGGGGGATGAGGCCAGCACAAATGGGTTCTTGAATTTCAAGCCCGCGAAATCGATCATCTCAATAGCCCCTTCTCTGATCCAGATGTCTCAACAGTCCGTGAGTATCTGTGTGTGTCTTCAACATTTGGAGGCAGCTACTCCATTTGCGCCATCGCAAAGCCATATCGCTGAAGTACCCACTTGGGCAACTCCATCCTACACGTCTTGAGCGGGTTCATCACCTGGCAAATCCTTATCCAGCCCAGGATGCTCATAAGCATATCTGCCTCGTTCAGCGGGATGCCTACCTGTTCAATGAGCAGGCGAAACATGTTATCAATAGCCCCTTGGGCTGCCACGTCCAAGTCCTCATCAGAGCATATTGTAGCCACCAGTTCAGGGGTTTCGACCAGTGGGAGAGGCAAGCGAGCTTTCTTCAATAATCCCAGTCGCACTCTGAGTCGGCCCGCTATCTCCACCCCCGACCCCCCTACCTCCCCATCGCCCTGCACTGCATGCAGGTCACCCAGCCCGAAGAGCGCTCCCGGTACCTCTACGGGCAGATACACCTTGCAGCCCTCGCCAACAATGGTGCAATCCATGTTGCCGCCGTGGGGACCCGGGCTACCATTAGGAATAGCACCCCCCTTCGGAGCAGTGCCGATTGTTCCAATCATCGGCTGCAGCGGTACCTGAACCCCGTCAGCGAAAACGGCCAGTCCCCCGCTTAGGCGTACGATCTTGGTCTGAGGCTCCAGGATCCGTTCACCCAGAGCCCCGACATCTGGCACCGCCACCATCACTCCCTGCTCCTCCGGAGTGATCTCCACAATATCCGCCATCAGGATGTCTCCCGGCTCTGCGCTGGTGACGAAAACAGGGCCTGTGGCGGGGTTGACCTCTCCCCAGTCGGCGGCAGAGAACAACTCGTCTTCATGACGGATCCGGTTGCTGAAGCAGTCCTGGGTCTCGATCAGTAGCTCCTCACCCGGCTCCACCCTTATTGCGGGCGGGTTATCGGGCGAGAAAGCGTAAAACCTATGGTCAGCCTTCAATTCTTTCATGGTTCTCCCTCCTAACATGGTGCCATGATTTCGCTGCCCTGTCCTCGGCTAGGACTACCTAGCCCAGTCGGCGACGCTATGATGCAGAGCCAATCATCCTGTCAGCGGCACATCTGTATACAGGCGAGCCGCGCAGGGCGCGTAGTCCTCAGTCTCATCGTTACACGCCTTTGACATTCCTTACAAGCCTGACTTGCAGCCGACGAAGTCCAGCATCATTGCCCACGGTTGGTCACATTGGCATGCAAGTTGGGCTGTGCGTTCTTGACAAGAATCAGGGTTTGGCCATGATCACGACCTTCAAGCGTAGTATGGTTCGTCTTGTGCGGTCTGTAGGGAACCCTACGCTGGCACGTCGAGTCGCAGCAGACATGTTTGTGGCTCGCAGTCAAAGGAGCGTTCAGTGAGTGAAGTACCATGGCTCTCGGGTTGTGGATTCTTGACAATGAGTCAGGACTTGGATATAATCACAACGGTCAGACACAGTATAGTTCGTCTTGTGCGGTCTGTCAAGGACTTATGTCGACACATCGAGTCTGAGTAGATATGTTGGTTGACCGCAGTCAGAGGCTTGTTCAGTGAGCGAAGCCTCTTACCCCCAGAAGAGAACCGCCCGGAACACAACGTGGCAACATATAACTTTAAGATGGTCGGGTCCGCGTAGGTGAGTTTGGAGATCGATGCAGACCGTCGCTGAAGCTAGCCATCCCCGAAGACGCTACACTGCGCTCGTGGTCTTTCTGCGACGAGCGGGCGTCTATTCGGCTCTCATCGTCGTTCTGGTTATCGCGGCCTTTGTCGCCCCCCGTTTCTATAGCCCCTCTAACCTGGCGAACATCCTACGCCAGGGGTCCGCGCTAGGGATCCTCGCTGTTGGTGAGACCATCGTCATGCTCAACTGCGGCATTGATCTCTCAGTGGCCCCCGTTATGCAGTTGGTGACCGTTGCTGTAGCCGAACTAACCGGTGGTGAAGACACATACGCGCTGCCGGTAATCGTATTATGCCTCCTAATAGGCTGCTTGGTCGGTTGTGTCAACGCCTTGATCATAACCCGACGTGGAACGCCTCCTTTCGTTGCCACATTGGGCACCGGCGTGGTTATCACCGGTGTGCGCATGGTTTGGACGGGGGCCACCCCGAGCGGGAGCATGCCTCGACTTCTTCGGCTTATTGGCCATGATTCCACCGGCATCTTTCCTAACGCAGCCATAGTATTCCTCGGCATAGCTTTGGTGATGGCCGTCCTGTTGAACTACACAACGTTCGGCCGACGCCTAGTGGCGTCGGGGGCTAACCCAGAGGCTGCCAGATTCTCGGGCGTGGATGTCAATCGCGTCACCCTCTATGCCTATGTACTGTGTGGTTTCTTGGCAGCAGTGGCTGGTTTGGTCCTGGCTGGCTATGTGGGGTACGCCGATCAGTGGATCGGGCGAGGCTACGATCTCGATTCGATAGCGGCTGCGGTCGTTGGCGGCACAACCTTCGCCGGAGGGGAGGGCGGCATCATTGGTACGGTAGCCGGCGTTCTCCTCGTAGTTACGCTCTTGAACCTGGTTGTCCTGTTAAATCTACCTGTGGAGTATCAGATGGTCGTCAAGGGGTTGGTGCTAATCCTGGCCGTAGCCTTCTACTCGATATGGAGAAGAAGTTGATCCGCACATCGATTGGCAAAGGCTTCCAGCATTTGCAGTCAAGGACGTTCACAGGAGCTAGTGCAGAGAAAGGAGGTGAGGCAAGTCGAGTACGTCGACGGCAGCTAGATCTTAGTGGGGACAAAGTCAAAATTGCTGAAACAAGGAGGATCTCAAAATGAGCAAGAAGCGTGAACTCACACGTCGCCAGTTCCTGGAACTGGCAGGTGCAGTCGCTGGGGGAGCTGCTGCGGCGGCTCTAGTGCAGGGCTGCGGGCAGCAGCCAACAGCCACACCGGCTCCCGAGGAGCTGCTGGCTGGAATGATCGATACTTCGGCCTTCAAGAAAGACCCGCCTTGGACCATAGCCCGCGCAGGATCAGGGGATGTCAACGCCTGGATGGTGTTGTTCAGTCTCTGCATGGAATACGGAATCACAGAGAAGTACGGGGATCTCTTTGACGACTACCACGTCACGGGAGCGGCCTTTGATGCTTCTAAGCAGATCAACGACATCGAGGACCTGCTGACCAAAGACATCGACCTTCTCCTTGTGGACCCGATAAGCGCTGCAGCACTCGTGGCCCCAGTGGAGAGAGCAATGGATATGGGCATACCCGTGGTCCTGGTCTCAACCCGTGTGTACTCAGACAAGTATGTGAGTTGGGTGACAACCGACAATTCCGACATGTATTTCAGGTTCGGCGATTGGGTGGGCCAGCAATTGAATGGGGAGGGTAACGTCCTGATCATGCTGGGAGCCCCCGGCAGCAGCTACGCTGCTGAGAATCTTGGGGGTTGGGAGGAGGCTAAGGCGAAGTGGCCCAACCTCAATGAAGTCGGTGTAGCCTATGCGTGGTGGTCACCTACCGAGGCAAAGACACAAGCGGAGGCCTATATCGAGTCCGTGGATCAAGTCGATGCGGTGATCTCGGGCGGGCTGATGGGCCTGGGAGTGGTCGATGCCTTCCTGGATGCTGGCAAGCCTATGCCGCTGATTTGCGCCGACGACTGGTATGGCTGGCTGCGCCGAGCCAAGGAGCTTGATATCAAGTTCTTCGGTCTCTCTGGCGGGTGCACCATGAGCATCGCGGCGGTTGACCTAGCGGTCAAGGTCCTCAGGGGTGAGCCCGTTCCCAACCGCGTGGTGTGGCCCATAGACAGCTTCACAGAGGCGGATCTCGATCGTCTCTATCGGCCCGACCTCAGTGACGACTTCTGGGCTGCAGGGATGGACGTGCTCCCTGAAGATTGGATCGAGGAGCATTACAAGGCTTGAGCATCAAGCGAGCCCTGGAGACAAGCAGTTCAAAGAGCTCTCGGGCTCGCTTATCTTGCTATCTCACTTCCCTCGGCGTCAAGACTCGCGCTGGGGGCAGTGTGTTCTATGGCGCCCGTGTAGCTGGAGCAGCGAAACAAGTTATTGACCGCGGAGTGACAAGTGAAACCTGGCGAACCTGCCCTGCAGGTTGAGAGACTTTCTAAGTCCTTCCCTGGCGTCCAAGCGTGCGATGCAGTTGACTTTGAGTGCCTCCCCGGGGAGGTACACGCACTAGTTGGCGAGAATGGAGCTGGCAAATCCACCCTGATGAAAATGCTGGCAGGGGTTTTGGCTCCGGATAGCGGGGCGATCACACTGAGGGGTGCCAGCTTCCAACCCCGCAACCCGCGCGAGGCACAGGAGGCTGGGATTAGCATTATCTACCAGGAGTTCAACCTCCTGCCCGAACTGACGGTCGCTCAGAATATCTATCTTGGCCGCGAGCCCGTGGGGCGTCTCGGGCTTCTCAACACTGAGGGACTGGAGAAAGCAGCCTCAGCCCTGCTAGAGCGATTCAAGCTCGAGGTGGATCCCCAGGAGCGTGTCTACCGCCTAAGTGTGGCCGAGAGACAAATAGTCGAAATCGCGAAAGCGCTGTCTTTCAAAGCTGACATATTGATCATGGACGAACCGACATCAGCGCTCACTACCAGCGAGATCGAGCGGCTCTTTGCCATCATCGACACCTTGAAAGGGCAAGGCGTAGGCATCATCTACGTCTCACACCGCCTTGACGAGGTCTTTGAGATTGCGGACCGCGTCAGCGTTCTGAAAGATGGCTGCTTCATGGGCACGCTCGACGTCGCAGAGACGAACAAGGCTGACCTGATTCGTTTGATGGTCGGTCGGCCACTTGCTGAGACATTCCCTCCTAAGGGGGAGATCAGGGGCAAAGTAGCACTAGAGGTCAACGACCTTGTCAAGGATGAGGTTCTCAAGCATGTGAGCTTCGTCTTGTCATACGGTGAGATAGTCGGATTGGCTGGCCTTGTCGGCTCGGGACGTACGCAGTTGGCCAAGGTCATTTTTGGAACTGAGGTAGCCGATAGTGGTACCATACTCCTGGAGGGTCAGGAGCTACGTCGCGGAAA
>JBFFDV010000114.1:0-8309 GCA_041559215.1 Anaerolineae bacterium
ACTCATACATGAGGTCCTGGGTGGGCACTACCTGTTCACATCTCATACAGATAGCCTCTCGAAAATGGCCGTGTAACTCCAGCACCCGTTTCGAGCCCGCTTGCTGGTGCAGGTTGTCTATGTTCTGGGTGATGACCGCCTTTAACAGGCCCAACTCCTCTAGCTCCACTAGAGCCAAATGAGCGGGATTGGGCTTCGCCTCCAAGAAAAGCCGGGCCGTAGGGCGCATCCATTCGTAGAAAGCCTCAGGTTGAGTACGAAAGGTGAAGATAGAGGCCACGGCCATGGGATCAGCTTTGCTCCATAAGCCTGTGTCAGGGCTGCGGAAATCGGGGATGCCAGATGGCGTGCTGATACCGGCACCAGTTAGGGCTACCGGATATCGAGCAGTGACGAAGAGTTCAGCCGCTCTCCTTATGCTCTCCTCGGCAGACATTCTTACCGCTTCCTCACAAGAGATCGAGAAATGACTGCTGCTCCCCCTGAGTGGATAGCTGTTCTCCACTGGCCGCACGGTGGGCATACCTTATGGGTTCGGGTAACCTGTATTTCTTGCAACAGCCCAGGACATAGTCGATGCCCGTCTCCAGGTCTATGCGGTGGCCGATAGAGACATAGACCGGGCTAACGTTATCACGGGTGCGCAGCACAGCGCCGATGATCTCCTCGCCATCGTAGAGGTGGGCGTAGGAGCCCGCTTGAGCGGCTGGCTCGTGATGCTTGCCCCAGAGGCGAGATTTGGCACAGCCGATGGATGGCTTATCGAGAATCACCCCCACATGGCTGGCGATGCCCATCCGCCTGGGATGGGCGATGCCTTGACCATCGAAGATGAAAAGGTCAGGTTCCACGGTCAGCTTCTCGCAAGCACCCAGGATGGCCGGAGCTTCCCTGAAGGCCAGAAAGCCAGGAATATAGGGCATAGTGGCCTGTTCTTCGGCCACGCTCTGTTCCAGGACCGCCAAATCGGGGTAGCTGAGAACCACGATCGCAGCCTTTGCCACCTTCCCTTTCATACCTACGTCAACCCCAGCTACCGTGCACACCTCGGCGAAATCAACCCGAAAGGATATCTTCTCCCGCAGTTCCCGCTGTATCTCCTTCGCTTCGGTGGTGGATACCTGCCAGGGGTGGGGTGTGGTAATCTTCATTTGATAGTTCTGCCGCGACTCTTCTACTCGTTGAACATCTCACCCACAGAGATGCCCAGATGAATACGCCTTATCACCTCTCCCAGAAGAGGGGCCACCGAAAGGACGGTAATCTTGAGGTCCTTCATCGTTTGCCTTTTCTCCTCCGAGATGGGAACGGTGTTAGTTACGACCAACTCCTTCAGATCGCACTCGTTCAGCCGTTCCGGCCCGGGACGGGAGAGGATGGGATGAGTGACACAAGCGTAGATGTCCCTGGCTCCTTTTGTTTTGAGAAAATTGGCGGCGTCACATACCGTGCCGGCGGTATCTATCTCGTCATCGAAGATGATGGCGTTCATCCCCACCACCTCACCGATGAGGCTGACCACCTCCGTCTCTCTGCCTTCTTTCCGCTCACGACGCTTCTCGATGATGGCCAGGGGTGCGTCCAAGGCCTCGGCGAAGTTCCTGCTTATCTTGGTGGCTCCCACATCGGGTGCGACAACCACCGCGTCCTTGAGGCGCTTCTCGATGAAGTACTCGCTCAACATGTGGAAGGCGGTGATATCATCGACGGGGATGGTGAAGAACCCCTGGATCTGACCGGCATGCAGGTCCATGGTCATGAAACCGGTTGCTCCGGCAGCGGTGATCATGTCTGCTATCAATCGCGCGGTGATGGGCACCCGGGGTTGATCTTTCTTGTCGGTGCGGCTGTAGCCGAAGTAGGTGACCACCGCCGTGATGTCCCCTGCCGAGTCGCGCCTCAGCGCATCCATTAGGATGAGAAGTTCCATGAGATTGTCATTCACCGGCGCACAGGTAGGCTGGATAACGAAAACGTGTTGGCCGCGCACACTACTGTGCAGTCTCACGAACGTGTTGTCGTTGGCAAACTTGAAGATATCCACCCCCCGTAGGCGAAGGCCCAGATAATCGCAGATCTCCCGGGCCAGTTGAGGGTTTGCGGTCCCGCTAAAGATAGCTAGGTCTTCATACATCCTCCTACCTCCAACTGTTGCGTCTAATCCTCTTGATGGGGCTCGCTGACGAACTCCTGGCGCAGAATAGCCATCAATAGATGATCATGGTACCTCCCATCTTGAAAAAGCGCCTCTCTCGCCCGCCCCTCGTGGCCAAACCCGCACTTCTCGTAGCAGCGGAGGGCCCGCTCGTTGAAATCGAAGACCGAGAGATAGATACGGTGAAGGTTCATCTCGTTGAAGGCAAAATCCAGCAAGGCTTTGATGGCATCAGTGCCATAGCCTTGCCCCCAGTATTCCTTCTCGGCGATAACTATGCCCAATCCGGCGTTGCGGTTCTTCCAATCGAGGTCGTGCAAACCGATATTCCCTATGTGTACCCCTTCACTAGTCTCGATGGCGAAGACCTGGCTGCTGTCACTCTTCAATTGTGCCTCAAACCACTCTTCCTCCGCAGCCCTGGACATGGGCAGGTACATCTCCAGATATTGCCGTACTTCGGGGTCATTGAGCCATCTCACAAAGGAGGGGATGTCCTCGCGTTCAATGGCCCGCAAATGGGTCTTTTGGCCCAGGATCATGATTCGCACCTCTCAACTTTTCTCATCACTAACGATCCTCTGGAAGAACAAGGCCAACAAGTTGTCGGCCGCCGTGTAGGGGTCCAGTTCTCGCTCGGCGACCTCCTTTATCAGGAACTGCCACTGTTCTGTTCGTGTCTCATTCAAGAGTTTGTTCAATAACTCCTGCCCCACTATCCTTCTCAACTCCTCCTCCGCGAGTCTCCTGCTACGGATATGCAACTGTCCACTTTCCTTCAGATGAGCCAGATGTTCCTCTACGGCATCGGCCACCAAGACAGACCCCTCACCTTGCAGAGCGATGGTCTTGATGAGCGGTGGTCTCCAGTCACCCTCCCTGGTGCCTTCGTTCATATCCAACATCATTTGCATAGTCAGGAGTGTCCTCTCTGCCCCGTCCCGATCGGCCTTGTTAACTACGAAGATATCGGCGATCTCGAAAAGCCCGGCCTTGATGGCTTGGATGTCATCGCCTAGGCCTGGGGCATCAACCACAAGGACCGTATGGGCGGCTCGGGCTATCTCCACCTCGGACTGCCCAGCGCCCACCGTCTCTACCATAAGGATGTCCCGACCGAAGGCATCCAGAACTTTGATGGCATCTCCAGTAGCTCGGGCCAACCCTCCCAATTGTCCTCGGGAAGCCATGCTGCGGATAAACACACCATCGTCAGTGCTAAGTTTTTGCATGCGGATGCGATCACCTAGCAAGGCTCCTCCGCTGAAGGGGCTGGTAGGGTCCACAGCGATGATGCCCACGGTCTTGCCGCGAGACCTGAACTCCTTGGCCAACTCGTACACAAGCGTGCTCTTGCCTGTCCCTGGGGAGCCGGTCACGCCGACGATATGAGCGTGACCAGTGTGGGGATAAAGGGCAGCTATCGCCTCGCGCGCAGCCGCGCCATCATCTTCCATCAAGGTAACTAGCTGGGCCGCCGCCCTGCGATCCCCAGCCAAAAGGCGGTCCACCAAATCCAAACTCAGTTCCTCTTCACGTGCTGCTTGACGAACTCGATGATCTCTTCTGCTAACGTTCCAGGCCCGAAGATCCCCTGTATGCCCATCTCCTTCAAGGTCGGTACATCATCGTCGGGGATGATCCCTCCAGCGAAGAGGAGGATGTCACCGACGCCCTTCTCCTTTAACACTTCGGTTATCCGGGGGAAAAGGGTCATGTGAGCTCCGGAGAGTATGCTTAAGCCGACGGCATCCACGTCTTCCTGCAAAGCCGCAGCGGCTATCATCTCCGGTGTCTGCCGCAGCCCGGTATATATAACCTCCATGCCTGCATCGCGCAGGATTCGAGCCACCACCTTAGCGCCGCGATCGTGACCATCTAGGCCAGGCTTGGCGATCAATATGCGTATCTTCTTTTCCGGCATAAATCCCTCCTGCCTTGGATGTGGAACCCCTTGGAGATTATAGCTCAAAAACCCTAGCTTGCCAATTATCTTCCGGATTAGGCGTTGCGCAGCAAAAGCCCGGGGAGCGCGAGGGGTGTCCCCTCGTGTCCTTCATACGCCTGTATCTTGTGGTTTGTGCCTAATTGCTGTGCAAGCCCGAATTATCTATAATAGAATCATGCTTAGTACAGACAAGAAATGGCTGGAATACTGCTTACCCGTAATGGACAGGATACGGAAGGAGCTGGCTGCCACAGATGCGGTAGTTATAGCGGCGCGAAGCGGCACAATCTACCAGAAATTGGGGGAAGGTCTTGGAGAGTTGACCCTGACCTATTTCGACGAAACCTACGTCATCAGCTATCCCCAGTTCCAGGCTTGTCAGGCGGCAACACGAAAGGAATGCGATCCAGGGTTGCTTTTCCTCTTCCTCCATTACTTACACACCGCTGACGGAACATCTCTAGCCGATCGTTGGATCTCCTATCGAGAACTGCCTGACGGCATGTTCTACAGCCAGTCTTTCCAGGGTTATTCGGGGGATCGCCTGGTACAGGCCTTCGGCAACGAATTGGAAAGGTTCAAGGAAGCGGCAAGGAAGGCTCGGGGAGAGGAGTTGTCCGTGGGCGACGCCGCCTTCATGTTCCGGGCTCTTCCCAGACTGCGTTTGGGTGTGGTTTACTGGCTGGGAGATGAGGAGTTCACGCCTTATGCCAATGTGCTCTTCGATGCCTCCGCCGGTCACTATCTTCCCACGGACGGGCTGGCTGTGCTGGGAAGGGAACTGTGCGACAGGATCATCCGTCAAAGCTAGGGATATAGAAGTAGAACTGTGAAGCGATATTTGATAGGTGTCTTTTTGACGGCGATCCTGCTGTGGGGCTGGGGGACAGCCTCTGTCGCCTCACCAAGTGAGGAGGCAAACTCCGCCTTTGACTTCCTTTCACAGGAACCTACCGCGCGGTCCGACTATAGGCCTGGCCAAATCCTGTTGAAGTTTCGGGCAGAGGTGCCGGAACTGGTGGCAGCAGATATCTTGCGTGCCCGAGGCTTGACGATAGCGGGAGAGTTGGGAGATCTGAAGGTTCTGCGCGTGGCCGTGCCTGAGGGACTGGAGGAGGCCCTGGTCGAGAGCCTGTCACAAGATCCCCGGGTTGAGTATGCGGAGCTTGACTATCTGGCTCACGCCACTCTAATTCCCAATGACAAATATTACTCCAGTCAATGGGCTCCAGGCAAGATCCAGGCCCCGAGCGCGTGGGATATAGCGGTGGGCAGTTCAGAGGTCATCATTGCCGTCCTCGATACGGGCGTCGATTTGAATCATCCGGACCTGGGCTCTAAGATCGTTGCTGGCTGGAATTTTGTCCAGCCTGGGGAGGGTCCGCAGGACGATCATGGGCATGGCACGCACGTGGCCGGCATAGCCGCCGCGGAGACGAATAACGGTGTAGGCGTGGCGGGCATCTCCTCGGGCGCCCGCATCATGCCTGTGAAGGTGCTCAATGCGCAAGGGGATGGTTACTACAGTGATGTAGCGGCAGGCGTCGCCTGGGCCTGTGATCACGGGGCATCGATCATTAATATGAGCCTCGGGGGGGTCGAATTCTCCGCTACGTTGCACGAGGCGATAGAGCAAGCTTATGATGACGGTTGTTTGTTGGCGGCTGCTGCCGGAAACGAAGGGGGAAATCAGGTCCTTTACCCCGCCAGAGACTCTGCGACGATAGCTGTTGCGGCCACCGATCAAAGCGATGGGCGGGCTTCGTTTTCTAACTATGGTTCCCAGATTGATGTGGCGGCGCCAGGGGTCTCTATCTACAGCACTCTGTGGGACGACACATATGGGTACATGCAAGGTACTTCGATGGCCACACCACATGTGGCGGGCCTTGCGGCGCTGGTCTGGTCAGTGGACTCTGGTCTGACCAATGCTGAGGTACAAGGCATCATCGAGGCAACGACCGATGATTTTGGGTACCCGGGTTGGGACCCGTACTATGGTTTCGGGCGCATCAATGCGTTCGGCGCCGTGGAAGCCGCCGTTGCCACTCGCCATACCGTGTCCACCCCTAACACACCAGCGGGGTCGTCGTGTGGACAGCTGGAGCAAAGCTGGACCTATAGTACCGGTGGTGCGGTCGACAGTGAAGGGCACGCTGTCCAGTATCGCTTAGATTGGGGCGATGGCGTTTATACTAGTTGGTCTGCCTCCACCACTGTCTCCCACACTTGGTCCTCACCAGGCATCTATACGTTAAAAGCGCAGGCGAGGTGTTCTGTAGACACCAGTGTCACCTCGCCATGGTCTGCTGGTGCGACAGTGACCATCGTTGCTCCTACGCAGACAGCCGATCCAGATCTGATGGTCTTCCTGGCCGACGACACAAACGGTCCTTGGCCCCAGACCCTCATTGTCGGGAATGATTCACTTTGTGGCAGCCTGAGCTGGGACGCCGTTGCAAGCGAGTCGTGGGTGGTGCTTCAGCCAGGACTGGGTGTCGCATCATGGTCAGATCCCGGCGAGGTAACGGTGTACGTGAATAAGACTGATCCTGTGTTGAAGCCGGGTGGAACTTACACAGCGACGATAACCGTCAGCAGTAATACTCCAGGCGTGCAGGGGAGTCCTCAGGTGGTTGGCGTGCAGTTCGTGTACTCCGCTAGCCCTCTTGAGAGAACGTTTCTCCCCCTGGCGCTGCGGAACTGAACACAGTCCTGGCTTGCTCTCCCTTGGTTGCAATCCCTCGGTCGGACCTCTAGTTTTCGCTGCAAACTCTGTCTCCCTTTTAGCCCCAGCGAGGGAGTAATTAGGGCGGAGCTTAAGGGCCATGGCGCATAACCAATCGTTGAGGGTCTGATCAACTCCTCGGTGGCGGCTCTTCCGGCTATGGCGGCTTTCCCTGTAGCCTTGAAGGAGGTCGCGAGTCGCGCCCTTCAGTAAGGGAAGCCCAGGTCTAGGGCGTTGAGGCCATACCGCTTGAGGAAGCTCTCACGGCCGGGAATGAACCTGTTGGACATGATGTCCATCGCTACGTTTGTGGCCAGTGTCTCGCATTCGCTATAATGCTGTCCTTGGCCATCAGCCGAATGAATCTCGGCGAAGAGGTGGCAAAGGCATTTCTCCTCTAGCACTGAGACATAGATGATGAAGGACAAGTGCATCTCCTCAGCACCCGCTGGAATCTCCATCTCGTGAAGCCGGCGATATACCCCTCTAAGCGCATCGGCGGTGCTCTGGTGAATCTGAGTGGTTCCCGCCAGCAGTTTCATGTCGTGCACCTCTCCCGCCAGTTGGACGAACTCTTCCAGATAATCCATCACCTCTGATGGTACTGTGGCGCGCAGGGTAGGGGTGGGCAACGGCGTCTCAGCGGCGGTGGCGGTTGGTTCCGGCGTTTCCGTGGGGCTAGGCGTTCCCACCGGCGTGTTGGTGGCAGTGGAGATTGGCGTGCTAGTGCCTACAGGGCTTATTGTTTCAGACGCGATCGGAGTTGGCGTTGCTGAGACGGTGATGGTTGGGGTTGCTGTAGCAGTGGAGGTAGGCGTGTGCAGAACAAGAGGAGAAGGGATAGCGCGTGGCCAGGCAGGCAGCTTTCCCTGCAGCAGCAGAAACAGTGTGATGAACACGAGCACTAAGGCACCCAACAGGATCAGCAACGTCGTCTTCTGACAGCCGGTCATGGCTAACCTTCATGAGCATCTTGATAGATGCAGAACTCGGGCATCCTCGATCCTTGTCATTATATCGGGAAGCACTCACCAAACGCTCACGAGGCGTTGTTGTAGAAGCGTCGTCGTTTTTGTCAATCCCGGGCTTGCGCAGCGATTGGGTGCAAGCCCCAATATATCAGGGGGAATGAAGGCCAAGGGGACACCTTATTTGTCACGTCCATTACCCCATGATATAATTCTTCTTTGAATTCCGAAAAGGGGCTCTTGAGGGAAGTCCGAAGATGGGCAAACTTGGCGAGACGCTGCGTGAGGCACGAAAGCAGAAAGGTTGGTCCCTGGCTCAGGTAGAGGGAGCTATTAGGATCAGGCAACAATATCTGGCTGCCTTGGAGAAGGAGCACTTTGCAGAGTTCGCTAGCGAGGGCCAGATCAGGGGCTTCCTGCGCACCTACGCCCTGTATCTCGGCCTTGATCCTGAGGAGATACTGGAGTATTACGAGGAGGAGCCTAGGAAGGTATCCCGGCGCCCCAGCA
>JBFFDV010000115.1:0-8278 GCA_041559215.1 Anaerolineae bacterium
ACTGATAAGAAGGGAGGGGAGCCAAGACCGGCTTATCCGCATTGGGAATAGCCGCAGGAAGGACAGCGTAGGCAACCTTCGACGAACTCAACCATGGTACCACAGTCTGGACATTCGGGACACATGCCAAGCAGGCTTCTGGAGACCATGTCTGCGGTTGATACCGCGAACGAATCCTTGTTGTTATTGCTAATGTACCGCTGCATCGCCTTGCCAATGGCATCCGCACATGAGAGGATTATCTTGCCTTCCTGCCAGGCTGGGGCCGGACAACGTATACCCTGCAGTTGTCTGGTAATGGCTTCAGTTTCTATGCCGGAGCGAAGAGCCAGAGAGATCAGGCGGCCTATAGCCTCCGATTGGGATGCCATACACCCCCCACTCTTACCCATAGTGGCGAAAACCTCGAAGAGGCCTTGCTCGTCCTCATTGATAGTGACATAGATAGTTTGCCCGCAACCCACGGTGATCTTCTCTGTAGTACCCTGGGTCACGGTAGGACGAGGACGTGGTCTGCGTGTCCCGCTCTCGGCTTCTCTCTCAGCCAGCCCCTTGCTCAAGACCTGAGATGCTCGACTACCATCACGGTATATAGTCAACCCTTTGCAGCCAGCATCGTACGCTAGGAGATAGGCCTTCTCTACATCCTCCCTAGTAGCTTGATGTGGGAAGTTTATCGTCTTGGACACCGCGTTGTCAGTGTACTTCTGGAACGCGGCCTGGAGACGGATGTGCCATTCTGGCGAGATATCATGGGCAGTAACAAATATCCTTTGGATATGCGCTGGTACCTCGTCCAGTCCCTGCACGCTGCCCGTCTGCTCTACTTTGCGCATCAATTCCTGGCTGTAGAAGCCTTCGTTACGGGCAACTTCCTCGAAAAGTGGGTTGATCTCCAGCAACCTGTCATTATCAAGGATATGACGCCTATAGGTTAGAGCGAAGATGGGCTCTATGCCACTGGAAGTGCCGGCGATGATGCTGATGCTTCCTGTTGGGGCGATCGTCGTAACTGTGGCGTTCCTCATCCTCCTGCCAGGTACATCATAGATGCTGCCCGCGTAGTTAGGGAAGACGCCCCGTGCTTCCGCCAGAGCCGTCGAGGCTCTCCGGGCCTGTTCCTGGATGAAACCCATTAGGGCTTCGGCGATGTCAACCGCCTCGTCCGAATCGTATGGTATCCCCAGCCGGATGAGCATATCGGCGAAACCCATCACGCCCAGACCGATCTTCCGGTTAGCGAGGGTCATCTCCTTTATCTGAGGCAGGGGATACTTGTTGCAATCTATTACATTGTCTAAAAAATGGACGGCGGAATGGACTATCTGTCTCAGGCGTTGATAGTCAATCTTGCCATCCGTTACCATATTGAACAGGTTGATGGATCCCAGATTACAACTCTCGAAGGGTAGGAGGGGCTGTTCCCCGCAGGGGTTGGTGCTTTCTATTTCCCCTACGAGAGGGGTGGGGTTGCTTTCGTTCAGCCTGTCAAGGAATATCACCCCAGGATCGCCGTTTTTCCAGGCCATCTCTGCTATCTTATGGAACACCTCCCGCGCTTGTAGCCGCTTGACCACCTCTCCAGAACGTGGGTTAAGGAGGGGAGACGCGGCATCTTTGGCCAGAGCTTCCATGAACTCCTTAGTCAAGCCTACAGAGGTATTGAAATTATTAAGTTTGCGCTCATCTGCCTTAGCAGTAATGAAATCCATAATATCAGGATGGTCTACACGCATGACAGCCATATTGGCCCCACGTCTAGTTCCGCCCTGCTTGATCGTTTCGGTGGCGGCGTCGAAGACCTCCATGAAGGAGATAGGTCCTGAAGCGATCCCCCCTGTTGATTTCACTACGTCGCCCTTGGGGCGCAAATGCGAGAATGAGAAACCAGTTCCGCCTCCGCTTTGATGGATGAGGGCAGTGCTCTTCACAGCTTCAAAGATGCTTTCCATTGAGTCATCAATGGGGAGCACGAAGCAAGCTGAAAGCTGTCCCAGGCTCCGCCCAGCGTTCATCAATGTAGGAGAATTGGGCAGGAAGTCAAGGCTACCCATCAGGCGGTAGAACTCCTCAGCTGTGGCTGTCAGGTCGGCTGACGCGTCATAGAGAGCATCTGCCTGAGCCACGTGCCCAGCCACTCGCCAGAAGAGCTCTTGGGACGTCTCTACGACTCTCCCTTTCGCATCCTTTTTTAGGTATCGTCTTTCCAACACCGTCACGGCGTTGGATGATAGTTTGAGGGCTACCTCGCCCTGGGGCATTTTGGTTCTCCTGAGAAAGGCAGATTGCATAAATCAAAGTAGGAGTTCTATAGTTCAAGCCGGAGTTGGGCCTCAAGTTCGGCCTCTCGCCTCTTCCACTCCTTGAACTCCTCTATCTCCTCGGCAAGGGTGTCCACATCTTGGAAGCGCCTATAAACGGAAGCGAATCGTACATAGGCTACATCGTCCAGTTCCCGCAGGTGCTCCATCACCATCTTTCCGATGACCTCGCTGTCCACCTCCGCGCGGCCCAACTCATAAAGGTCTCTCTCTACGTTCTTCACCATCTGTTCCAGGGTCTCAGTGGGGATAGGGCGCTTGGCGCATGCGCGAAGGATGCCCTTCAGCAGTTTCTCGCTGTCGAAAGGTTCCCGGCGCCCGTCTCTCTTCACGACCTGCAGGCTAGCAGTTGCCACTCGTTCATAGGTGGTGAAACGTTGCTGACAACTCTTGCATTCCCTGCGGCGGCGGATACCCTCGCCTACCTCCCTGGTATCAATGACCTTGGTGGCCTTCTTCCCGCAGTAGGGACACTTCATGGCCTCACCTCCACTTGACAAGATGGAACAGATATCTGAATCAAGTACCTAAGTACTATATGTGGTATACAAAAACGAGTGGTGCTACGATATGTTGTAGCACAGCCTTTTAGAAGTTTAGCACAAGGCGCCGAATATGGCAAGGCCAGAACGCCCTCAAAACCTTAAAATTTGCGGATCTTCAGGAAGAATTCTTTTCAGAGGAAGGGGGAGGGGGAAGGCGGCGCAGTAACCTTCCCCCTGAAAAGGATCCTTCTGGCAAGAGAATACAGACCCTACTTGCGCAGAAAGTGGCCCTTCAACCCCTGAAAGGGAGGAGGACTCAAAGATGTATGCCGTCGGCTATTCGCTTCATGCCGGGTTCCACACACTCTTGGAATTATCGCCGTCGTAGGAACGCCGGAATATCCAGGTCGTCGCTATCAAAGGCCGGTACCGGGAACTCTCTTATCTTGGCACTCTCTGTTATGGGCTGCCGTCTCTCCACTGCATCAAAGCCAGTGGCGATGACGGTGATCTGAATCTCACCATCATCCATTTCCGGATCCATAACCGCTCCGAAGATGAGATTGACATCAGGGTGAGCCATTTCCCTGATTACCTGAGCGGCCTCATTCACCTCATGAAGCGTCAGGTCGGTCCCTCCGGTAACGTTGAATAGAACGCCTGTCGCTCCGTCAATCGTCACGTCCAGTAGAGGGCTGCTTACCGCAGAGTGAGCGGCATCAACGGCTCTTGTCTCACCGCTGGCTCGACCCACAGCCATCAGGGCCGAGCCTCCCTCGGCCATAATGGTGCGTACGTCAGCGAAATCCAGGTTGATGAGACCTGGCACAGTGATCAACTCCGAGATGCCCTGGATCCCTTGACGCAGTACATCATCAGCCAAGGAAAAGGCTTCCTGGATAGACGCTTTCTTGTCCACCAACTCCAGCAGGCGGTCGTTGGGGATGACGATGAGTGTATCAACCTGCTCCTTGAGCTCTGCCACTCCTTTCTCTGCCACCTCTTTACGACGCTTACCCTCGAAGGTGAAGGGTTTGGTGACAACACCGATGGTGAGAGCGCCGGCTTCCTTGGCCAGCCGGGCAATTAGAGGAGAGGCCCCGGTGCCGGTACCTCCGCCGATTCCAGCGGTAATGAAGACCATATCTGAATCAGCGACGCCCTTCCGCAGTTCCTCCTCGCTCTCTTCGGCGGCCCTGGCTCCGATCTCAGGGTCGCCACCTGCTCCTAGACCCTTGGTCAGCTTGTCGCCGATGCGGATCTGATAGGGCGCTTCGGAGAAGAAGAGGGCCTGAGCATCGGCATTCACGGCGATGAACTCCACCCCCTGCAGATTCTCCATGATCATGCGGTTGATGGCGTTCCCACCTCCACCTCCGATACCTATCACTTTGATCCTGGCAAGATTGCCCAACTCCGATGTGTAATTCATTTCTTTGTACCTCCCTTTCTTTGATTATGACTCTTCAAACGATCCTAGGCAGGCGTATTCAATTGCGTTTTACCCAGGCGTGAAGACGCTTAGCCAATGCCTGAGACGACCTAGTACGCCTTGTCCCTGGCCTGATCCGTTATGACTTCCATCGGGCGCATTTCGTAGACCCCATAGGAGGAGTCCCACACCACAAGCATAGGCGGGATCCTTGACTGTCTCTACCAGCCCCTCCAGATCGGAAGGAGTGCCTATGCGTACGGGCAAGCGGAGAACCTGGCGACTCAAATGCTTAATCCCTGCTAGGTCTGCTGTCCCGCCACACAACACCACTCCTGCAGGCAGGAGGCCATCGTAGCCTGAACGCTTTATCTCCCGCAGGATAAGCTCAAGCATCTCCTCCGCTCTAACTCGAATGATCTCCGCCAGACGACCACGGGACACAGAGCGGTGTGAGTTGTCTCCGAAAGAGGTTGCATCGATTGATTCATCTTGCCCGATAGTGTCGGGCATGGTATGCCCATATTTCACCTTCAGCATCTCGGCAACGGTGAACGGGGTACGTAGTCCCACAGCTACGTCGTGGGTTAAGTGATTGCCGCCGACGGGCAGAACAACGGTGTGCCACACGCTGCCATCAATGAAAACGGCCATATCTGTTGTGCCCCCTCCGATGTCCACCAGGACGACACCTAGTTCTTTCTCAGCGTTGTTCAACACCGCCTCACCCGCGGCAATGGGCTGCAGCACAAGATCCATGACGCGGACCCCGGTCTCCTGTACGCATTTTACGAGGTTGTGTATGGAAGCGGAAGCGCCGGTGATGATATGAGCCTCAACTTCCAGGCGAAAACCTCTTAGACCCAGAGGATTGCGTACTCCGTCCTGATCATCAACAATGTAACCGCGAGGGATAGCATGGATCACCTCTCGATTGTGAGGTATAGCTATGGCACGAGCTGCTTCCATAGCCCGATCAATGTCCTCCTGGACTATGCTGCGCTCCCCTCGGGAGATGGCAGCTACTCCACGGCTGTTGATGGCAGAGATGTGAGCTCCCGCTAGGCTAACGTAGGCGCTATCTATGTGGTAACCAGAGATCTGTTCCGCCTTTTCTACCGAGACAGCGATTGCTTGCGAGGCTTCTTCGATGTCGACCAGGACTCCCTTGCGCAACCCCCGTGAGGGGGCAACGCCTATCCCTACAATCCGGAGGGCGCTCTCCTCGCTGACCTCGCCGACCAGAGTGCATATTTTGGTGGTGCCCACATCTATGCCTACTATCGTCTCTTCCATCTCATCTCCCGCCTTGCCTTTGTGGTGGCTACGCTCTCTACCTTCTGAATCTCACCCTCCAGCCACATGGTAATAAGGGCTTCCCTGGAAACGGAGGTCTATGAACTCTATTATCGTGCCCTGGGCCACCAACCTCTGCACAAGGGTCTTCATGAGGGCGATCTTGGCTGCCGCGCTTTCACCACTTCCCAGATATATCCGCCAGCCGTGTTCATTCACGAGGCTCAGCCCGTGCCGCCCAGAGTAGTCAAAGTCTCTCACCTCCGGGAGTAAGTTGTTGTAAATTTGGGCCGCCGTTAGTATCTCCAGGTCTATATGCTCACCCGGCTGACGCGGTGTGGCGTCAAGATCCCTTATCAAGATAGGGGGTTCCTCCCCCCGCAGGGGCAGGACCGAGCCCTCTTCGTCCACGCCATAACGTTCCTGTCCCGTCTCCCATATGACCTGCGCTTGGCGTTCTCGTACCTCCACGATCATCTGATCGGGTAGTCTCACCTGCACCTTCGCCTGTCGGATATCGGGCAAATTGCCGATAGCTTCCTCGACCTGTTGAGGGTCAATGAAAAAGATGCTGTATCCTTTCACTTCGCTGCCTTGATATATCTCCTCCGCGGAGACCAGGCTGCTGCCCCGCACGACAGCCTCGTAAACATAGAAAGCATCGGATATGAATAAGTAGGCAATGAGGCAAACCAAGGCGATAGCAAGAAACAGACTCAAAACTCTCGGTCCTATCGTGATGCGTGGCCGACTTACAGGCCGTACCGGTAGTTCCTCTTGTGCTACGACCTGCTCATAACTCTTGCCGAGGCGCATCTGAGAGCGACGCCGCTTCTTCTTCTTTTTCTTCCGCCATGGCAATGATATCACGCCGCTATATACTCCTCATGTCCTCAGATGATCCCTTCCTTCTCCCACTCTCCTATCAGTTCTATCTCCAACTCCAGTTCTACATCGAACTGCTGCCAGATCTCCTCCCTGATCAGGCTGATCAGGTCCAGCACATCATTGGCCCTAGCTGACCCCAGATTCACGATGTAATTGGCATGCTTGAGCGAGACCTGCGCGGATCCGATTCTTTTGCCTTTCAGCCCTGCCTGCTCTATCAACTGGCCAGCGGAGCGCCCTGGTGGATTCTTGAATACCGAACCAGCGCTTGGTTGGTGAGGCTGGTCTGCCCTCCGTAGGCTATGGTACCGGGCCATACGCTTCCTCAGGACCGTGATTGATTCCGCGGTCAGTGTGAAGTCAGTGGACAGGATAGCTTCCCCACGCGATTCCTGTTCCCTGAAACGGCTGGTACGGTAGCCAAGCTTCAGTTTCTCAGTGGTTAGCTCTCGAATCTGCCCCTTTTGGTCCAGGATCGTGACCCGACATATCACATCTACCACTACCCCCTCGTAAGCCCCAGCATTATTGGCGACAGCGCCGCCGACTGTCCCGGGGATGCCGACAGCCCATTCTAGCCCGGCTGCTCCATGCTCGGCGGTTTTACGTGCCAAAACTGCGAAAGGAACGCCGGCCTCAGCATGGACGGTTTGAGATTCGGCGTCCATAGAAAAATCTAGACATCGGTTTTCGATGATCAGGCCCCTGAAGCCCTTGTCAGCGACAAGAAGGTTGGTACCTCTACCTATGATCAGATACGGTTCCTCGAGCTCTCGGGCTAGCTTTACCCAGTGGCACAGTTCTTGTTCGTTCTCCATAACCAGATAGAAATCAGCTGGACCTCCAATACGGTAGGAGGTGTGTTTCCATAGCGGCTCATTACGCAGTAGTCTTCCTTCCAGGCCTCTCTCCTGAGCCAGGCCTTGAAGATCATCTTGATGCATCGGGTAGCCTTTCCCTATGGCTGAGTAGAGCCAGGACATCTTCACCAACTTGCCAAACATCGCCGGCGCCCATGGTAATGAGAACATCGCCAGGCCTTACCTTTTTGATTGCCCAGGAACCGGCTTCTGACAGGTCGGCGATATAAAATGTCTGAGGATGCGTCATCATCTTGACTAGATCTTGCGCGCTAATGCCTAGATCATCCTTTTCACGAGCGGCATAGATGTCGGTGATGATCACCCCATCGGCATCATCAAACGCGTGAGCGAATTCGGCTAGCAGGGCCTTGGTTCTACTGTACGTGTGGGGCTGAAAGATGGCCCAGATCCTGCGATCAGCATATCTTTGCCGAGCGGCAGCTAACGTGGCCCGTATTTCGCTTGGATGGTGAGCATAGTCATCTACAACTGTCACCTTATCCACTTCGCCCTTGACCTCAAATCGACGCTTTACTCCCTGGAAATCTCTCAGCGTGTCTCGCACACCCGCCGGATCCAGGCCCAGATAATCCGCCACGGCTATCGCTGCTAGGGCGTTAGATACGTTGTGGACGCCAGGGAGGGTTAGCTCGAAGTGACCTTTGTCCTCACCATTATGTATCACCTGGAAATGATTGCCCACCATACCGTTTGCCTGAAGGTTCGTCGCTTTCCAGTCAACATCCCTGCCAAGGCCGTAGGTGCTCACTTCAATCTCCCCCAATGTTTCGACAACCTTTCGCACTCGACCATCATCTCCACAGGCCATAACAAGACCATCTGTTGGTACTTGTGTCAAGAAAGCTCGAAAGGCTTCTGACATATCATCCAAATCGGCAAAGCAATCGGGGTGATCCATCTCTATGCTTGTGACCAGTGCGACCTGGGGGGTGAGTTCTAGAAAAGTGCGGTCATACTCATCAGCCTCAACGA
>JBFFDV010000116.1:0-8269 GCA_041559215.1 Anaerolineae bacterium
ACCACTCGCAGACCAAACCTCTCAGCCAGTTCGAAGGCCAACCTCTCCTGATAGGTTCCCTGGCCCCCCTGGTCGAAGGGGTCTATATCTATGGCCTCTTCTACCCTGACCCGCTCTTTGATCGCGTACAGTGGGTTGGTGTGATAGCTGACCACCACGGACGTGAGGCCAGACGGGTGGCGCTGGTGCAGAATGTCGGCTATCTCAGCCTCGCTCGGCGTGTCCAGGGGAGGCAGAACTGCGTGTCTCCCTCTCGCTGCGTGTCGGTTTGCCGTCTCTCGCAAAGGTGGCGAGGGCTGGGGCCCCTGGTATCCCCCACAGACCCACTCGAACCAACGGGCTAACTCCGCGTGTGTTTCCCCGGCGCTGGTCTCTCGGCCCGCATTAGCTCCTTTGATCACTTTGCCACTCCTCCCTGGAATTTGACTCCTCGATGAATCTCAACAGCGCCTCCCTTGTGGGCAAGGCGGGGATTGCTCCCCGTTTCGTGGTGGTGAGAGCACCGGCGGCGTTGGCCAGGCGCAGAACGTCCAAAAGCCTCTGGGGGGAGTCCAGTTGAAAACCGATCTCCAGCAAACCCGCGAGGAGCCCAGCCATGAAGCCATCGCCGGCCCCTGTCGTGTCAACCGTCGGCACCTGGTAGCCAGCGACATAGCCGCTCTCACGTCCAGTGGTGTAGTAACAGCCCTCTTGCCCTCGGGAGACGACCAACAGTTTCAACTGCGAGTGGAAGACCTTATCTGCTGCGCGCTCCACATTCTGCGTGCCAGCCATGAAAGCCAGCTCTCCTTTGCTCACCTTGATGATATCTGCGAAATCCCAACCCAATTGTATCCCTCGCCGGGCTTCGGCAGGTGAGGGCCAGAGGGATAGTCTGAGGTTTGGATCGTAGGAGATGAGCAGACCGTTATCCTGAGCACAGTGCAGGGCTTCCAAAGTGGCACTTCGGCTGGGCTCACTCATGAGGGTGATCGATCCGAAGTGGAAGACCTTGGCCGCCTTTACGTAATCCCTATCTATCTCATCGGGGCGCAAGAGCATGCCGGCGCTAGGGTGACGGTAGAACAGGAAGGATGGCTCGCCATCCTGCTTCAAGGAGACGAAGGCTAAGCCGGTGCGTGCCTCCTGGGAGAACAGCAAAGCCGAAGTATCCACCCCGTTGTCAGCCAGAGTCTCCGCCAAGAAATGTCCAAAATCATCATCGCCTACCTTGCCCAGGAGGCCACTGGCTACCTCGAGCCGGGCTAAACCTACAGCCACATTGGCCGGGGAACCGCCAGCAGCCTTCTTGAAGGCCGGCGCCTCGATGAGAGAGACGCCCGACTGAGTGGAAACGAAATCTATAAGACCTTCACCGAAGGTGATGACATCAACCATATCCCCTCCGCAACCTTGTGAAGATGTCAAGCCCCGCTCCCCGGCCCAAGCGAGAAAGTCTGGAAGTACCGCCCTGCCATCCTTCGCTTTGATGGCTCGAGAAGCCATGTAGCCCGTGGCAGTAGTCTTCTATGCTGCGCCTAGCCTACATTCTAGGCAGACAAATGTCCGTAAATTTCCTCCCGATCTATGGCGCCTTGGATGGGCCCAACGGTGGCGAGCTTTTGATTCGCCATCTCCAGGGCAAACATGGCGCAACGCCTCAAGGTATTGCCATCCACCAAGGCCGTTAGAAAGCCGGCCCAAAAGGCGTCGCCAGCGGCTGTGGCGTCCACAACCTGGAGGGGCTGCGCCGGAATGTGCGTGATGGCACCCTCTTCGGAGAGGAGCACGCCGTCGGACCCCATCGTAAGAACGACGATCCTCGGCCCCATGTCGTGAAACAGCCTGATGTACTCCTCCGGCTTCTTGCCGTGGCCAAAGATGCGTGTGGCATCGTCGAGTGAGGGCTTGGTGAGGGTGGCATAGGCTAGCATCCTTTGCAGTACATCCATCGCCTCTCGATAGTCGGGCCAGATCAGGGGACTGTAATTAGGATCTAGTGAGATGATCTTGCCATGTTTCTCCGCCAGTTGAAAGGCCTTCTCCACGGCGGAACGGCACGGCTCGCGCGAGAGCGCGAAGGTAGAGGCATGGACGACCTTGGCCCGCTGGACTACATCCTCCGCTACCTCCCTGGGTTCAAGGCGGTAGTCCCCACTGCGGAGGGTTTCGAAATCCGGCGTGCGCCTGGTTCGCGAGATGAAGATGACAGTGGTGTGAACGCGAGGGTCCATAACCAGATAGTCCGTAATCACGCCGGCCTGGCCTAACTCCGCCTTGAGAAACTGGCCCATGGCTCCAGCCCCAATCTTGGAGACGATGGCGGATGTGCCGCCCAACTTGGCCACATACAAGGCGATATTGGCCGGCGAACCGCCCTGGTATTTGCCAAACCTATACGCATTACGGAGGCAGTCTGTCTCCTCAACGGATATGAAATCTAGCACCGTCTCGCCAACGGCGAGAAGGTCGAGATCACCTTCTGGGATATTCACGCTTCCTGGCTCTCGGTTGGGTAGGCCGCTGGCGCCCGCTAATGCTGATGCGGCTGCTCCTGCGGAGGGCTAGGGTGCAGGCTCAATGCTGTTGCATCAACTTGTCAGGCCGAGCTCCTGTTGGCCCCCACTCCCCTCAATCCCCCCTCCCCCAGTGGCTGCCGCACCGCGTTACCAGTTCACCCAATGCACTGGGGGAGGGGGGAAGTAAACTTTCTGTGGGGGACACCCCCACTTCCCCCGCCAGGGGACTGGTCGCCCCCTGAACCCCCGCTCTGTTCATTTTTATGCAACACTACTGGGGTGCAGGAGTCTCACCCTGCTCCAACTGAATTACCTGCATCGGCACGGCGAGCTCGATGCCCTTCTCCTCGAAGCCGCGCAAGATCTCCTCGATCACTTCCGATTTGGTGGTCCTCATCTTGCGTGCGTCGTCAACGTAGAAGCGCAGTTCCACCAACACATCGTAATCTTCTATCTCGCGCAAGACGACCTGAGGTTCCCGCGGGCTGCGGGAGATATTGGGGTTCTCGGCCACGATCCTTTTGATCTCTCTCACCGCTCGCTGCACATTGTCTAGATCAGGCTCCACAGCCAGTCGCACCCTCACGCGCAAGTTCGGGCTTTCACTGTGGCTGAAGTTGACCACCACGCCGTCGGTCAACTTGGAGTTAGGGACGGTGAGCAGGACTCCGTCTACAGAGCGGATCCGGGTGCTGCGCAGGCCGATCTCGGCCACATCTCCCCAATCCCCATACTCTCCCATGACGGCCTCGGGCAACTGAATGCGATCCCCCACGCTGAAAGGACGGTCGAGCATGATAAGGAAGCCGGCGATGACGTCTGCCAGGAACGCTTGGGCCGCTAGGGCGAGAGCCAGGGAGCCGACGCCCAGCGTCGCCACCACACCGCTGATATTGAAACCGAAGCGATCCAGGATCATGATCAAGGCTATACCAAGGATCACCAGTTGGACGATCCTTCGCAGGAACGGCACCAACTGCTCGTCAATACTGGTCTCGGTCTTGACGGCCAGATTCCTCCCATACCAGAACAGAAAGTTGCTGATCAAGCGATAAAGGAGCAAACTGCCCACCAAGACAAAGCCTACGAAGAGCACTCCTTGGAACACCTGCCTCCAGGCATCGTCGAGGAAGGCGAGTTGGATGAGGCCAAGCTGAACCCCTAGGAGGATGATGAGCAAGAAGAGCGGAGTGCGGACGGCCCCTATGATCAGCTCATCCAGAGTGGTCTTCGTCCTTCTGGTGAATCGCAGCACGATGCGGTCAATAAGGAGCACCAGAATTCTAGCCACGACCGCCACAACGATGACGATTATCCCGGCTATGGCCAGTTGCTGGACAAGCTCGTTCGAAAGGGGCCACGGCAGACTGCCCATCATACCACCTCCCAAGCAGATCCTGAAGTGCGCTATTAAGAGTTACCTACGCGGGTAGAGGGTACAGGCAGTATACCCTGAAGTGAAGGCGGTGTCAACCGACGTCGATGAAAGGGTGCATCCCAAGATTGTAGGGCGAAGCAACTAGTTGGAAGAAGCCCTTCTCAAGGCTGTGGTAGAATGTGCTTGGGGGCACACTAAGCCACAAGGAGGGGGCAAATGGATTATATCACAGAACGAAGGGAGAACCTAGCCAAAGAGTTGATAGAGCAGTTTGGCCAAATGCTGCGAGAATGGGCACAACAAGCCACGGATTCGGATACTGCGGTTCTTGAAGAGATGGAGCAGCAAGTGCGACAACTCTGTACACCGCGTATCCTACCATGATCGCGACAAAGGAGAATAGCAATCTGGAAAGATTCATTGAGAGCACTTCTCTCAGGGTGTCCACAACATCTGGCCAGGTCATGTGAAACCAATCTCCTTTCTCACCAGCTTTCCCGCCTTCGGGAGGGTGTTATCGGTCCCACGGAACAAGGGGGATGCTCGAGCCTCTTAGTCCTATTTCTGGGACCGTATTGACTTCAGCCACTCTTCCAATTCGCGCGCGGCGATCTCTCGCCCACCCAGTCCAAAGGCCAAAGCCGTCGCCAGGGCAGCGGCTGCGAGCAGCACACCGAAGGCCAGTTGGATGATCTCGCTAGCCAGACCCAACTGTGACAAGGCGATGGCGCCTGCCAGGATGAGAATGGAGACACGCGCGGCCAGGGCCAGCAGCGCCGCTTGCGTTGCGCCGCTCGCCTGCACAACCTGAGCGGCGAGATTCGCCAGGTAGAGGCCAATGCCGAAGATAATCAGCCCCAGGACTACCTGACCCAGGAAGACCGTGAGACCAGCTATCAGCCCTGCCAAGGTCCCGAATCCTAGCAGACGAGAAGCCTCGATGCTGGCCAGGAGCATGACACCCACCAGGAGCAGGTATCCCACGATCTCCGATGGCGTACGCTGTCCTTCAGGAAGCTCCTTGGCCAAGCCCAGTCGAGCCAGAATGGCATTGAAGCCGATACCGGTCAGCACGTTGGTGATGAGTACCGCTACCAAACGGCCCACAACGTAGGCAATCGCCACCAGCAAGCCAGCGGCGAAGATGCTCGGGAGGGCCGTCAAGATCAGGTTCAACATGTTGCTGGCTGGTTGGGTAATGGCCTCCAGCGCCAGAGCGTTGAGGGCAGCGATCAGCACCGGGATGAGAACCAGCACGTAAACGATTAGGCCCACGATTCCGGAAAGCCTCTGCTTGCCCAGCACCCGATCCAGACCCACCCTTTCACTCAACCTGTCGGCGCCGACTGCGATCAGCAGGTTGGTGACGACGCGCTGCACAATCCGCGCGGCAAACCAGCCGATAGCCAGGATCAGGCCAGCAGCAAAGATGTTGGGCACAAAGCCGAGGATGTTGCTGATCATCCCCTGGACCGGTTCGAGGAGGCCTTCGAGTGCCAGTGCACCCAGCACAGCTGGCAGGAAGAGCAGGAAGACCAGCCAGTACACGGCATCACCCAGGGTCTTGGCTAGGGGAATGCGCTCCTCCTCTTCGATGCCCGCCAGGCCACCCAGACGCTCATCGAGTTTCACGGTCTTGAACACTCGAGTGACAAAGAATCTGAGAATGCTGGCTAAGACCCAGGCCACCAGGAGCAGCAACCCGGCTCCGACGACACGCGGGGCGTACTGGAAGATCTGGATCAGGAGTTGGTTGAGAGGCTCGGTGACAATCGTGAGTCCCAACACCTGGAAGAAGGCGACCAGCACGAAGATCATGATCAGCCAGAACACACCTCTGCTGATCCACTGTTCCACCTCAATGGCTTCGCCTTCCTCCTCTCCGGCGATCCATTGAGCCAGTCGGTTGTCCAGTCTCGTGCGGTGAAGCACCCTGCGCACGACTATAGACACGACCCAGGCGATAAGCCATCCGATAAGCAGTACCAGCGCGGCCCCTACTACTGTCGCCATGGAGCCCAGAATGGGCTGGAGAAAGTCGAGTATGACTTGTTGCATCTTTATATCTCCTTTCTAGCGGATTAATCAACCGGAAGTCCGTGCTCGAGCATCCCCTTCTCTGTACATGGACACAACTCATCGCCTGGGAAAGTGCGAACTACTTCGCAACATCCCAGTAATTGGGATTCTGTTTTTGCAGCAGATGCGCTTGGTTTCAGCCTGGAGTCCGACGTGTAGAGGGTACCGGGATCCGTCAGCGCGGCGGCAGATTGAGACTCTATCACAAGGATCTCACCCGCTAAGTGGCGAATCAACAGGCTATTATGCTTGCTTTCTACTCTATTATACTACAACTTTATCGTCTGGTCAAGTGCGAGTGCTGACCCCGATGAAAGGCTTTGCGCAGCAAAAGCCCGGAGAGCACGAGGGGCCTGCCCTGAGCGAGGCTTGTCCTGAGCGCAGCCGAAGGATCGAAGGGTGTCCCCTCTTACCTTTCATGCCCCTGTATCTTGGGGCTTGCGCAGCAATTAGGCGCAAGCCCATGAAAACCTCAGTTCGACGGTTGCGGCCAGCAGGCGCGGCTCTGGTGAAGTGAGATTCAGCCTGGCCACAGGGTGTGTTCCTTGAGGCCGATTCTGGCTCAAGCCAACCAAATCCCAACTCTGCCCACCAAACTCAACGGGAGTCCCAACCAGGTCCAGCGGTTTGGGGCCGATTTTATATGTTATCATATAGGAAAGAAGCAAGAACCTCATCCCAAGGCTCTGGCATCACTCAGAGAGACGTGCTAGATGGTGATCATCGGCACGGTGCACGGGCAGCCTGGTGCGCTGGTCAAATTCTGCCGGCAGGCGAGCCGCTAGCTGACGGCTTACCACCTTACGCCAAGGACATGCGCTCAGTGTGTGGAGCACTGACCGCTGACCAGCCTTCCTTCGGCTGTTCGGCTTGAGGGAGCCTCCAGGCCTCGGATGACAATTATCTATCGAAGTAATGTGAGATTCAAATGATGGAAATGCTAGATGAATTTGCGATCACCGACGAGCAATTAGCTCGATCCCCGCGGCGAGCACAGCGTTTATCTACCGCTAGTCTTCCAAGCCTCTCCTGTGCTGCCGTTGCCCAGGAGGTAGAGACCACGATGAGCGTACGCAAGCGCATTCTGGTGGTTGATGACGAGGAACCAGTCCTCTTTGTCTTGAGCGCGGGCCTGGCCATGCTGGGCGAGGAGTATGAGATCGTGACCGCGCAGACTGGGCGGAAAGCCCTGGACAAGATCAAGGAGAGAGCTTTCGATCTGGTTATTGCTGATATCAGAATGTCAGACATAAATGGTCTGCAGCTCACCGAGATTATCAGAGCCTTGAATCCGGCTGCAATTGTGATCTGGATAACAGCCTACGACTGCTATGAACTGAGGGGCGAGGCCGACCGGCTGGGGGTTTATCGCTGTTTGGACAAGCCTCTGGAGATCGAGGATATCAGGGGAGTTGTGCGCGACGCACTGGGGAGGGGCGAGCCAACTCTGTAGCGGATTCCTAGTCTGGGGGAGGGTCTGGTGAACTATGAGGTTATCCTGAGGTTGTGCCGCCCGAGGCCTAAGGCTAACTCAACGGCTGCGGTTATGAGTGCCCCGGGGCGCTTCGCACACAGCGAAGCTGGTCGACCTGCAGGATACGCCATCGAGAGCGACGGCGGCGCGCTGTTCGCCAGGGGAGCTTTGGCTGGCAAGGTGGGGAGTGTATTCACCAGCACCAACTTCCAGCATGGACATCAGGAATCTAGGATCCTCCACTATGGCATGATCATAGTGGGGTTGCCGCACACCTTCGCAGGCTAGAAAAGGCTGGGCGAGATTACCGGCTGTTCGCCCTATGGGGCCTCGACTATGGCCGCAGCCGACCAATGGCGCAAGCCGACCGAAAATGAACTGGCTGGAGCGCGGCTCCAAGGGAGGCATGTGGCCATGATAACCTCCCAGGTTGAGAAGTGGGCGAATCTTCCCTGCTCCACGGGCTGACTGCGGCAAAACGGCACACGGGGTAGCTTCATACGGCCTGTACCGGACTTACACGCGTAGACGGGGTGCCGATGGCATTTAACTCCCAGAGTTACCCACCAGAGCCAGGAGTTGACATCATCCCGCTGACGACATAAGGCTCTGGCGGCCGCTCACGCGGAATTGAGCTGATCTCCGAGATCTGGTTATGTATTCACCCGCGCTGCTAGGCAGCAACGTCGTGTGCCGGGAGCAGGGAGCGGATCCAATCGCGTTTTTCCCAGAGGGCACAACCACCTTGCCCCTCGCCCAATTGTTCAGAGTTTTGGCGAATAGTCCTTAGCAACTCGGACTGTAGGGCCTCTTTGAAGGACAGGTCCCTCAGATTGGTAT
>JBFFDV010000117.1:0-8264 GCA_041559215.1 Anaerolineae bacterium
GCCAGGATACGCGGCTGCAAGCCGTTTGCAGCAACAAACCTCCGATAGGCCTCAGTACCCACATAGAACCCGCCGGAGATAGCGAGACCGGCGCGGGCCATATGCGCAAGCGACGCACCCTTCCCACCAACCGTTGCAATACTCGCTCTTGGATCAGAGATTGACAGAATGTACGGGCTTTTCATAGTTGTTCCTCCCTGTTTCTTCTACGTCAATTGGAAACCCGGGCCAAGGTTTTCGATCCCCAGAGATCTTGGAAACGTAACGTGGTAGCATTACGTCCTCCCCAATTGTCCCCACGATCTTTATTTGCATTTCACTTCCTATTAGATGTCCAGTCATGTTTGCCAGAACACTGCCCAACAACCTGGGCGAGAAGCCCATAGAGGGAGCCAAAGTTCCCGGGCCGCGCCCACAATGCCCGATATCTACAGCTTGGTGGCGGTCTCAAACACCTCCAGAAGCTCACCGATGACCCGTTCCCGCTCTTGAGGCTCATCACCACGGATGGCCGTGGTGACGCAAGTTTGCAGATGGCTCTCGAGGATCAACCCGTTGACCTTGTCCAGAGCGCGCTGCACAGCTAAGCTCTGCTTGATAATATCAACGCAATAGTGGTCATTCTCCACCATGCGCTCTATGCCTCTCACGTGGCCCTCGATGCTCCTCAGGCGATTCAATAGTTGCTTCTTCATGTCATCTTCTATACCCCCCCCAAGGGGGGAGGGGGTTCCTATCAATAGAGTATACCAGAATGATCACACAAACACATCGGCCATCTGGCCGATTTTGACATGCGCACAATGGCTATGCTTTCTGCACGCCACCTGGCCTATGTCATTCTGAGTTTTTCAAGCAGTTGTGCTAAAGACCATGGCCTAATCCTGCCCTCTACCTTCTTCATAGACCAGGTGGGTGTGATACGACAGGTGACCGTTGGGGGGCATGACACGGGCCTTTGTCGACGACCAGGTGACTCCATCTTAGCCGAAGACAGAGGTGAGTGATGCATCCCGATCTACCCCTGTTTGGCCGTACTCCACAAACCTGCGCCTTGACTCTGAGCCTGGCTCGCTTTTTGACTAGGGCTGTCGGCGGGTTAGACCAGCACTTGGGGACAAGTCGGCCCGCAACCATCGTTAGTGCCGCCGACACACTGGCTTCCCTGGAGGGACACATTTTGTTGGACATTAACACAATCCGGACGGCTCGTGCCGTGCAAAGAAGGGCTACTGCCCCCACGGCGATCTGGGGTCGTGGGCGAGCCTGGGTTCGCGCACCAGCGGCTGAGTCCAGACTACCCTCCGCCCGCCCGAAAGGAGTCGACCGACGATCAGCCTTGGGCGGGAAGATGTTCGATAGCACGGTGGTCGATGTGGGCAGCATGTCCGGCGAAGACTTCATCGCGCAGGCGCAGGAGAGGATGTGGCAGATTCTCAACGGAGGGCCGTTGAGAATCAGGCTAGCGAGGTCTGGGCGCGCGTCACTCAGGTTGCCAGATTAACAAGAACCCTGACAGCCGAATCTAACGGATCGCGGAAAACGTGCTCGAGGCCCCTGTTGTGGTCGACTAACAGGGAGTCCAGCTCGCGGTGACCCACTCGGAAGCCAGGGTCCATGACTCGAAGTTGTTGGAAGGGATGCTAGGCATCATTCAACCCATCAAACGTCCTCAAGGCCGGCGGCGAAAGCGACCGGACAAGCTGCAAGCCGACAAGACTTGTCAATCTGCGAGATGCTTCCGGGCTCTGCACCAGCGAGGCATCACGCCGCGCATCGCACGTCGCGGGATCGATTCCAGCGAGCAGCTGTACCAGAACCGCTGGGTAGCGGGGCTGACCCTGGCTTGGCTCAATCGCTATCGTCGGTTGAAGATTCGCTATACGCGTCGTGCAAACATCCATCAAGCGTTTCTATCCCCAGAACTCTCGCTCATCTGCTGGGACTATCTCCAGCAAGAGTTTTTCACGGGCTCAAGATCTTTGGGGATAGCCCCCGGGATCGAACTTCCGCCCGATTGTGGTTCGGGTGAGATAGCGTTTCAGGTAATAGAGTGCTTCCAGTGTGATTTTGCCGGCATCGCTATCTACGAAGAATCGAGGCGAGGGGCTTTTCGCAGCGAATCCTTCCATCAGATTCGGAATCGCGTGAGTCGGGAGTATTTGAAAGCTCTGACAAAGACGATCGCAGAACGTACAGAGCCGGGTAACTGGCGCTATGGGTATCCTGCTCACCATGGGTTTAGCAGGAAGGATGCGTCCGGGTGGTGGAACGCATTGGACGACATCAGCTAAGGGGGATCCTTTGCGATCAAGCTTTTGATGCCAAGAAACAGGGAGAAGACCAGTGAGCGATGGAGCCCAATCAAACAAGGATACTGATCCAATAATCGTTGTGCACCATCGCATCCGGATCGGCAGACTCGGAGCAGTGACACTCGTAGCAGTCAACCTCTGCCTTCGCATGCGTACCCCGTTGCCACTCGCTGATGGGTACGCTCAGGAATTCGTTGGCGCTGTGACGGGCGATGGAGGCCGATTAGGCCTCCGAGAGGGTAGTCTAAGTCTAACGCGCCAAGGTTGATAGAGGCGCGCTAGGAAAAGCCCCACTTCAACCAGGCCACGCACACTAGAATACCGAACATGAGGGCCAAATTGACATAACCGATGGCTAAGAAAGCACGCTGTGCTGATGACATGCGTGGCCCGGCTTTCGCTGACGCAGTTTCCAATTCGCCGACCATCGGCACTCTGTCCAACAGCTCTTCGCCATGGGGTGCATCCTTGAGCGCCTCCGTGAGGTCATGGCCAGCCTGATGTCTCTTCATGTGGACGCCGTCTCGCCACAGTTGGCTGTTTGTCACATCATAGAGCTTGCTTCCCACCGCTACGATGGCCCTAGTGCCCTCCTCACCATCATAGGAGGCAAGGGTCTCCAACGTTATCTCCTCAGGTGAGGCGGGAGGCGCGACGACCAGGCCCTTGCCGTGTCGCAAGCGCCGTTCTAGAGACACGAAGGCGATGAAAGCGAGGATCACCATGATGGCCGATAGAATCAGCTTGATGATGAACACTGTACCAAAGAAGCCGGTGTACACGAAGCCGGTCTCAAGATAGCGAAAGATGGTTAGCACAATGCCGGTCAGCGCCATGACAAACATGCTGATCCGCCCAATGATACCTTCCTTTCTGGGCATACCGGTCATCAGTTGGTCAGGCCCCAGAATAATGTGGACATAGAAGATCGTGCCGAACCAAATCACAGTCACCGCCAGATGGATGGAGCCCGCAATGAGCCTCAGAACTCTGGCCAGATTGGAGGGGGTATATGCCTCCGGCTCCTCCGGCTCCTCAGGAACAGGCCACTGGTACCCGCTCCTGGCAAAGGCCACGCCCACAGGAGTTAGCTCTCCGCCACCTTCGGGGCGCGTATGACAAGTACTGCATGGCTCGCCGGTCTGTCGGGCATAGTCTGGCGTGGCCAACGCGCCAGTCCCCAAGAGGAGCGTGACGAAGACTGCGATCAATAACGAACTGCACAGAACGACCAAGAGGCGTGAATGTGCTCCCATCTCCCCTCCTCACTTCTTTTCCCACCTATTATCCCTGGGCTCTAAACAGTATAGCACAAACCTGCGCGGAGGCCAAAAGCGCTCATCAGTGTAACCGGAACACAGAACTAGCTTAACAGCATAGGATACTGTCTATGGACTCTTTCTTGCGCAATACTCGGCTTCTTTCAATCTTGGCTCAATGCGGCGCAGCCGCCGGCTGTTGCAGCGAACAAGGACCATCCAGGAATCCATCCTCCTAGGATTCTTCAACTCTTCTTCTTATTCCAGTTATTCCGGGTGAATACGGTGAACTAGTCGGGTTGATACGAAAGCGCTTTGAGGCCGAGGAAGGAGTAACGGTAGTTGGCGAAGGGGAAGAGAAGCGCGGAGACAGCACACCTTGGGGATGAAGCTCGGCCCGCAAGTCGCTCTGGCCGCCCCGCTGCGACCCACCTCAAACGGGTAGGTAGGTTATTATCTTTGTCCCTTGCCCGGACTTTGATCCGATGGAGAACCAACCTCCCAAAAGCATAGCCCTCTCTTGCATCCCCATCAATCCGAAGTGTCCTCGTTCGCCAAGTTCGCTGGGCGTATCTGGGGGCTCGAATCCTGTACCATTGTCCTCAACGAACACCGTGATTCCGTCTGAGTCGAACTCCAATTTCACTCCTACCCACGAGGCCTGCGCATGCTGTTCCACGTTATTCAGGGCCTCCTGGACGATGCGAAAGACGGCCAATTCGACATCGGCGGGGAGACGATGAGGCGCGCCGATCACGTTGAATTCGGCATCAAGAGCCCGGCCATCTGCGAGATCATCCACCAACTTCTCCAAGGAAGGGATTAGTCCCAGATCCTCCAGGTATACAGGTCTCAAGTCGCTGATATATCGACGCAGTTCGTCGATAGTCGAGTTGACTAGCTCTCTCAGAGTACCCAACTCCTCGCGCAAATCCTCTGCAGCAGGTGGCAAATCATTCTGTGCCCTTTCTAGCCCTTGGGAGAGGGCGATCAATGACTGGACGGTGTCATCGTGTAGTTCGTGCCCAAGTCGTAGTCTCTCCTCCTCCTGCGCCCGAGTCACCGCGGCCACATAACTGTGCATCGCAGCCTGGTAGGCACGGATTCGATCGGCCATCTGATTCAGAGTGACCCGCAGTTCCTCGATCTCTGAGATCCCACCGACCGGGTCACGAGCGGCTGAAAAATCGCCCCAGGCGATCTTGCTGGCTCGGCGCCCGAGTTCCTCTAGCGGCTGAAGCACCTGACGCGCCCCCAGATAGATGATCAAGAAAGCCCCGACGGCGACTATCAGCACGATTATCGGCGCTATCATGGAGTAGCGCATGATGGGGGACAGCAGATCACCCCAGGGCTCCTGAACGATCACAGCCCATGTCGTTTGGCCCACAGGAGCGCGGGCGAGAATCATATCCCGTCCCGCTGAGTCCTGATACAGCCCAGCCCCAGCCTCTACCAACTCCGCGTTGTCGATCCCCAATTCGGTAGGGATGTTGCTTCCTACCTGTGATTTGTCGGGGTGATGGACGATGTTCCCATCGCCGTCCACCAGATAGAGGATACCTTGCCCGCCAACCCCGAGGCTCGCAAGCACTCCAGCGCCGCCACAGCCCTCCAGAGAGAAGACGCCCACCAGCACCACCTCATCAGCCACACCGGAAACCATAAAGGCCGCGACGACATCCGACGGCGAATCCTCGAAGGCGGTAAGAATGGTCCTAGACTCTCCGTCGGTGACCTGCTCGAGCTGTGGCTTCAGAGCCTGGATTCTAGCGGCCCAGACCGTGCTATCAGGTCGAGTAGCGAGAAGCTCACCACTCTTCGTCAGTAGAGCAACACCTCTATCGAATGCGCTCAGTTGCGTCGAGAACCCCCGCAGCAGTGGAGAATAGTCAATAAGCTGGGCATCAAGGATAACCTCATGATCGCGAACGTTCTCCAAGATACTCTGACACCCGACCAGGTCTTCCTCAACTTCCTTCGCCGCAAGGGCGGCCAGCGCCAGATCCCTATCCTCCACCAAAGCCCTCATCGCACGCTGGTGGCTGTAGATCCCATGGAAGGTGACAACGAGCAGTATGGTCGTGATTGGGAACACGATCCATACCAGTATTTGGCTACGAAGATCCCTCCATAACCTAATGGGCCAACCGCTTCTAGTCATCCCTGCACTGACCCTACATTGTCATCCACAGTTATCCACCCCTCCTGGATGGCCTTCAACACCGCCTCGGTGCGAGTGCCCACCTGCAGCTTGGAGTAGACCCTGGCCAGGTGGCCCTGCACCGTGCGACTACTAATTCCCAGTTCCCGCCCGATGGCCCTATTGGTAAGGCCTTGACCGGCTAGGCGAAGAACCTCCAGTTCTCGTTCGGTAGGCCTCTCCAATATCTCATCGCCCTTCAGCCCCACCCGACCCGAGGCCACTCGCTTCATCAACCGTCTGGCCACTGCCGGGTCGAGAGCGGGTTCCCCCTCCATTATCTGATGAAGAGCCTGGATTAGTTGAGCAGAGTCGGCCGTCTTGAGGATATAGCCATCAACCCCGGCTTGAAGTAGAGCAAAGACGTAAGGATCATCATCGTAAGCCGTGAGAACCAATATCCTCACCTTAGGGTGTTCAGCCTTGATGCGCCGAGCGAGGTCGACCCCAGACATCTTGGGCATCCTGATATCTAGTATCGCTACATCCGGTTGGTGCTCCGCCACCAGTTCCAGAGCCTGCTCACCGTCCTCGGCTTCAGCCACGACGGTGATCTCGCCGCTCTCTTCCAGGAAGCGACAGATCCCCTGGCGAACCAAAGCGTGGTCATCGGCCAAAACTGCCTTTATCTTTCCCATGTCCACCTTCCTCTACCGTTACGTGAACCAGGTACTATCTATATCATACTAAAAATCCGGATGCTTGTCCATCGTTGTAGAATGACTTGCATGAAACGAGACCACTATCTGCAAGTGGTCTCTATCGCAAGGTTATTGAAGTCGCGAGTTGGGCCGATTTGGCATCGGCCCCGGTCCACCATCGCACTACATAGAGCAAGGTTCAACACACCATCGAGTGCTCAGGCCGAGGCCCCTTGACCCAATGTAGCTTGCAGGCAAGTGGAGAAACCGAGGTCATTGCCGATTCAGCAGATCCTTGGTAAGTGGCCCCGCCTGCCGATCCGAGACGGCAACGGCTCTTTCACTCCTCGCTCGCATCGATTTCCGCCGCGATGATCTCCTCGAAGACGTCAAATGGTTGTGCCCCAACCAGGAGCTTGCCATTGATCAGGAAGGCCGGTGTGCCCCTAACCCCCAGCGACGGTATGATCGCCGTCTCGTCGCGCACGACGGACGTATATTTGCCAGAGTCCAGACACGCGTCGAAGGCCGCGCTGTCCAGTCCCAGCTCGACCGCTAATTGCTTCAGGTTGTCCTTGGCAAAGCCCCAATTGGCGCTCCCCTCAGGATTGTATAGCAGATCGTGGTAGGGCCAGAAGGCCCCCTGCTCAGCGGCGCACTCGCTGGCTTCAGCCGCCGCCTGTGACTCCGGCCCGAGGATGACGAAATGTTGATAACCAAAGAAGACCTGTCCTGCGTCCACGTATGTTTCCCGAATCTGGCGCAACGCGCCAGTGGCGAATCGCCGACAGAAGCCTCACTGAAAGTCACCGAACTCGATGATGGTCACCGGCGCGCCAGGGTCGCCTATGAAGTGGCGGGTCTGGGCGACCATTATGTCCATCCATGGTGAGGCGGGTGACACGGCGGTGCTGGTCGGAACTGGACTGGCAACCACTGCCGGAATTGGCGACGTGGAGCCAAGGGGTTGGGAGGTCCCCTCCGTGCGACTTGCACAGCCGACAAACAATATAACCACAAGCCCGACAATGGCCGTGACCAGCACTTTCATCAACGCCGTAATGGGCCGACTCGCAAGGGTAGAGTTGCCCTTATACCGTGTAGATTCAATATTCAACGTCTCTGCCTCCTAACTTTGCCTCTATGGAGCCGGTGGGCAATTAGCTTCACCGCTCCTTCCATCGGAGGTCAGGGGCTGTTCCCTTACCCCCACGCCTGACGCCATCTTGCGAGAGATGTGGAACAGTCACTCCCCGACTCTGGCAACAGGGTGATCCCTCCCATACTAGTCTCGCCCCGTTCGCAGCTCTCACTCTTCCGCTGTTGAGGCTAACAGGCGCTCCAAGACATCGGTTAGCTGAGCTTCAGTCGGCGAACCGATGTAGACCTCGGAGATCTCCCCTTCGGGTGTTATGACGAAAGTTTCCGGGACCCCCTGGATCTGGAAGGCTCCCGCGATGCGGCTGCGCACGTCTGGCCCATTGGGGTAGGTGATCCCGAATTCCTGGATGAAGGCGCGGGCTGGCGCCTCGGTGTCCTGATAGTTCACCCCTATGAAGGTGACGCCTTGGTCACGATAACGCTGCCAGACGGCCTCAAGCATTGGCGCCTCATCCCGACAGGGCAAGCACCAACTGGCCCAGAAATTGACCACCACTACCTGACCCTGCAGGTCACTCAAGGTAAGTTGACCGCCACCGAACAGGTCTAGTGTGAAATCCGGTGCTGGGCCCTCTTGCAGCGGCCCTGGACCTCTGGCCGTAAGGCCGTAGGCCAGTGAGGCCACCACCACTGCCACAGCAGGGAGAATGATCAAGAGTCGGCCAAGCCGCCTAGGTGCCTTCCC
>JBFFDV010000118.1:0-8253 GCA_041559215.1 Anaerolineae bacterium
GCACTCCTCAGGTATCTTACCGCACAAGTGAGCCAAATCAGTCGGGCTCTCAACACCGAATTGGGGTGGGAGACAGTCTCACCGAGCCCTACCGTGTCGTTTCGGACTCGACCTCAGGGGACGTCCAGATCCATCACCGACCCACACTTACAAGCGTGCTGCCTAAATCCATACGATTGCGGGATGTACCCACTTTTGACTTTTCACTTCCAATGGCTGGAAAAAGATACGCCCGTCTGATTGGGCCAGACGGCGCCCTGTGCCTTGTCAGCTCTCTCCGACGTGCCCATCACCCACCTTGGCCAGAGCCTCACCGGTCGCCCAACCACATACCCTGAAAATCGATGCGGACCGACTGGCCGCGAGAGCTCGTCTCACGCCGATCCAGTGGAAACCTTGCTCTCATGAGGCTGCAAAAGTTGACTATTGTGCCTAACTATTATACTAGGAAAAGGCAGTCCCAAACCGACGGATTTGGTGGGAAATAAGATTCAGTTTGGTTGGAAAAGTTGGCATTTGGTTGGATATGGTTGGAATTGGCACCCTTACGTCGCCGACGAGCAACAAGGTGGCTTCCAAACAAGAAACCGGGCTGCCCGCTGATCTTTCGCCAGCCCGGCGATCATGACCGACTGGTATCAGTGGTGGGAGCCAATATCCTTTCGACCACTACATTATATATGATCTGGGAAGGGGCGCATAGGGCCATTCGGTACGTTAGCGAGCCCGCCATTCGGCGTGCGTCTTGGTACACTGTCCTATGCTTTTCCTACTACCTGCGCATTGGCACAATAAGTCAAGGAAAATAGTCGAGCTGAAGATCAAGGAGACGATCGCGTCTTGCACAACGGGCAACGAAGTGACTAGCGTACACCTGAGCGAGAAGATGCTGATCCAGGTCTCTGGCGTGCGGTGGCTCACTAAAGAGGCACCGCGCATAGGTTGCCCCATGTTAGGCTCGGATGTGCAGTATTTGCATCGCAGCCACTGTAGCCGCACTAGCAGGGTGAAAGATGCTCCAGACGTGCTGGGATATTGTCCCGAATGTGAGGCTCATCTGGCCGGTGGAGTCGCCTATCATGCCGCCCACGGCGGCACGGGATCCGCTACCGTTGACTATTGGGTTGAGCTGGCGCTTCCACTTGGTTTTGCCCATGCTACGCGCCTTTGGGTCTTGCGCAGCGATTGGGCGCCAGCCCCGATATCTAGCGGGGAACAAAGGGCGAGGGGACACCCCTCGTGCTCCCCGGGCTTTTGCAGCGCAACGCCCTTTTCCTCTCGATTTGCCCTTTCTAGCGCCTTCGTCTAGAATGTGAACAAGAGCGCTCCAAGGCTCTCTGTTCCCCACCTCTGCCAAGCAAGAGGAGGCAGAGAGGGTGGAAGGACACGATGGAATAGGATAGACCTGACATGACTTGTCTACCATGGTTTACGCACACCGAGCGCCAAAGAGGCCTCGGTGTTTTTCAATCTTGCGGTGGCTGAATGGAAGAGATAATTCGCTTGACTGCCGGTGAGAGTGGCGAACGTCTGGACAAGTATGTGGCTCAAGAGGTGTCCTCTCTTTCCCGCTCACGCGTTCAGCAACTCATCGTCGATGGACTGGTGACGGTCAATGGTGTGCCGGTTAAGGCTAGTTATCGATTGCAGTCAGGGGATGAGATACTGGCGCGCATCCCTCCAACTGAGGAGGTCGAAGCGGTACCGCAGCGCATACCATTGCAGGTGGTCTATGAAGACGAAGACTTGGTGGTGGTGGACAAACCTGCAGGTATGGTAGTTCATCCCGCCCACGGTCACAAGGATGGCACTCTAGTCAACGCTCTCTTGGCTCGCTACCCGGATTTGCCTGCCGACAAGGATAACCGTCCCGGCATAGTACATCGTCTGGATAAGGACACATCTGGCCTGATCATAGTGGCCAGGAATGAGGTTGCTCGCCGCAGCCTACAGCGTCAATTCAAAGAAGCTCGGGTGGAGAAGTCATACCTAGCTCTGGTGGAGGGAAAGGTGGAGGCGGGGCGGGGCATGATAGATGCTCCCATTGGGCGAGATGCCCGACATCGCAAACGCATGGCGGTGGTGCAGAGGGGTGGGCGGGAGGCTGTGACTGAGTATCAGGTTCTTGAGCATTTGAGCGACTACACCCTGCTGGAGGTCAGACCCCGGACGGGCCGTACCCACCAGGTGCGGGTCCATCTCGCTTTCATTGGGCATCCTGTGGTCGGCGATAGGGTATATGGCTATCGCAAGAAGCGCCTGGGGTTGGAAAGGCAGTTCCTCCACGCTCAACGGCTGGGTTTTCATCTTCCTTCATCTGGAGAATACGTGGCGTTGACCTCTGAATTGCCCCGGGATTTACGCGAAGCCCTGGACAGCTTGAGGAAGCCTTCTCTTATCACCGCTGAGGAGTGGGAGAACTCTCAGCCTTGAGGGGGAGACGGTTGCTCCTGACCTAACGGACCGCACCTGACTTTACATAATCAACGATGAGAACGGCGCCCATGGAACGACAAAGGATGATAGTCTTGGGGTCGGGGCCCGCTTTGGCCAGCGATACACGGGACAATACCTGTTTTCTGTTTGACAGCCCTGCGGGCAGTCTGTTCATTGATTGCTCGGGCAGCCCCTTCTATAAGCTATTGAAAGTGGGTGGCGATCCCCAGCGACTGAAGGGTGTGATCTTGACCCACGCACATCCTGACCATATTTACGGCTTGCCCTCACTGGTGCATGAACTGTGGCTCTTCGGGAGACGGGAAGTGCTCCATATCTACGCCAACGCTCACACCAAGGAGGTGGCAAAGGCTCTTCTCGATGTCTTCAAGCTACGGGAGAAACCAGTGCCCCTGGAGTTTCACCTCATACCGAGTGAGGAGCTCTCTCCTCTTGCGGAGAACGAACTGTACACCATACATACCAGCCCCGTCAGGCATGAGATGCCCACTACTGCGGTGAGGATTACATCGCGAACGAACGGCAGGAGCGCGGTCTATTCCGCCGATACCGCACCGTGTCCGGAGCTAGTCCGCCTAGCCAAGGGGGCGGACTTGTTGTTTCAGGAGTGTAGCGTCGAGGAAGTTCATCCTTCTCACAGCACACCGCAGCAGGTAGGGGAGATAGCTGCTGGAGCCGACGTGGGGGAGGTAATCCTGGTTCATTGTCATCACAATCTGGTTAGGGAACCTTATCTAACCATTGCTCAGATACAGAAATACTACCATGGTTCGGTGAGTCTTGCCCAGGATTTCGACATCTACGAGCTGTGATGAGGGCCAAACTGTGGGGCCCCAGGTCCTCATTGGACGTTTTCTAAGCGCTCTCCAGGCCGCATAGTTTGTCCAAATCCATGTGCACCAGGATGGCTGAGACCAGATAAGTGGGCACTTGCGCTCCGGTGGGGAAGGGGTTCCTTTGGATGAGAGGCATCAGCACTTCACCGACGGCTACCACCAGATTTTCCTTGTCCTGAAGTTGGGGATCTTCTTTCTTTGCGCCGTATCCCCATTCGGCACAGACGAGTTCCCTAAGCTCTGGTAGGAGTGCATTGAACCAGACGCGTCCTTTTCCTCGAAAGTGGTATGATGCTTGGCGGCCACCGGGCATGGAAGCACCGTAGTACCGATCCAGTTCCCGGAACAGTTCCTTCTCACCCCACTTGAGATATCTCTCTATCTCTTGTCTCTCCAGTTCTGAGATTTCAGCCATGGTTCAGTCCGCCTTTCTATGCCAATTATATCACTATCTAAGTAGGCCGTCAAGAAGGTCATCAGCTTGCTTTGAAGTCTGGCTTGGCGCTACAATCAATCAGATAATGGCAATAGGAGAGGAGGTAAAGGTGAAAGGCGAGTTAGTTCGTGTCTGGACGGAGGACGAGCTGCAATTGCAGGGCTTGTACTGCACGCCTCAAGCGATGGGTGGACTACCTGCTGTGCTTCATATCCATGGCGCCTCTTCCAACTTTTATCGCGGCCAGTTCCTGGACCTGCTGGCGGATGAACTGACAGATAAAGGTTATTCTTTTCTCTCCGCCAATACGCGGGGACATGATATCATAAACAACGTCTATGCCAGGGACCCGACGGCCAGCAGACGGATCGGCGTCGCCTTTGAGCTTTTCGAGGATTGTCTCCTTGACCTCAAAGCGTGGCTGGACTTTCTGCAGGGCAAGGGGCGTGGGCAAGTTGTGCTTCTGGGACACAGCTTCGGGGCCTTGAAAGTGGCCTTTTACCAGAGCGAAACCGACGATGAGCGCGTTAAGGCGCTGATTTTCCTGTCGCCAGCCGATCAAGGGTTCTGGCTGGAGGCGATGGGGACTGAAGCGGAGAAAGGCCTGGCCTGGGCCAGGGAGATGGTGGCGAAAGGTCAAGGCGATGCCTTATGGAGTGGTCCGCTTTTGCCCTACCCCATGTCGGCGGCCACCGTCCACAGCCTGTTCCTCTCCCGCAAGTCGGACATCTTTAGGTTTGGCAGGCCCGATGAGCCATGGGAGGCGATAGCCCGGCTGAGTTGTCCCATCCTGGCTGTGATAGGCACGGTGGCGGAATTCACCGTAAGAGATCCCGAACAAGCGATGGCCATCCTCAAGGCCAAGGTGGCTGCCAGTCCCCGTTGCGACACCGTTGTGCTTCAGGGAGCACCTCACAACTATCGAGGGTACGAGGCCCAAGTGACCGGGGTGATAGTCAGTTGGCTGGAGGATGTTTTCAAGTGAAGATTCACGGATTGAGTTGCTGATGAGCTAACTCGAACCCCTTCTCCATCGCCTTGACGCTCATCTCGCGGCGCTTTTTCGGACCCTTGGCGAGCATCGTTTCCAGGGCTCGCTTGGGTATCACCTCCGAAAGGGCTGCCAACGCGCCCAACATCAACATATTGGCCGCCTTCGCATTCCCTAGGTCCGTGGCGGTTTCTATCGCTGGGATTGGATAGTGCCTTGGCTTTGGCTGGCCGCCCGTCATGGGGGTGACGGACGCTGGATCGTAGATAACCTTTGTACTCGGCTGTAATGCAGGCAGGAAGTGATCGTATGCTTCCTGAGAGAAAGCCACGAATAGGTCGGGCTCTAGAACGCCGGGGTAGGTGATCGCTTCGTCTGAGATCACCACCTCTGAGCGGATCAATGTTCCTCGCGCCTCAGCTCCGTAGGATGGCAGAACAGAAACCTTGTACCCTTCCAGGCTGCTGCTCTCCCCAAGGATATCGCCTGCTAGTTGTACCCCTTGCCCTCCCAGGCCCGCCAAAAGTACTTCAGCTTTCTTCATACCATTCTCCGATGAGTATCTTATCCTTTGCCTCCTCTGGGCTGGCTTTCCTATGATCTACGCAGGCTTTCTTTTGCCATTCCAACATACTCCAGATCAGGCTCGGCCCCTCGTATTCCTTCCTAGCTCTGTTGGCCCTACCGTATTGCGTTGGACACAGGGATAAAACGTCCATGAAGGCGAACTGATCGAACTGCAAGGCGTTCACGATACCCTTTGTCAGTTGCCGAGGGCGGGCTACGGGAAAACGGGCCACGTAGGGTGCATCCGCTCCCCGAACCAGGTCTACCAAGTCAAAGGGTCTTTCAGGGTTTCCCCACGGTGTCGTGGTGGTAATATCCCCCTGCGGGGTGGTGGCCGAAACCTGGCCCCCTGTCATGCCGTACACCAGGTTATTAAGGCAGAACACCTTAATGGGCAGATTTCGCCGCGCGGCGTGGATGAGATGATTGCCACCGATGGTGGTTAAGTCGCCGTCGCCGCCGATGACGATGACGTTTAGGTCAGGCCTGTTTAGCTTTACACCGGTGGCGAAGGCGATAGCCCGACCATGAGTGACGTGAAGGGTGTCAGCTTGGAAATGGGGGCTGGGCACCCAAGCTCCGCAGCCGATGCCAGAGACGAAAACCGTATTCTTGAAATCCAACCCCACTTCGTCCACGGCGTGCAGAAAAGCATTCATGAAGATGCCATGACCGCAGCCAGCACAAAAGGGGGTCGGCTGCCTCATGTACCTCTCTCTTAACATTTCAGCCATATTTTAGTTCCCTTTTCCTACCAGCAAGACGTCGAGTACTGGTCGGGGGTCCATGATCTCCCCGTTAGTCTGTGACACCAAACGCACAGGGTTGGCGGTGTGCTGTTGCACCACCAAGGATATCTGGCCCAGATTTGTCTCAGGCACGATGAACTCCTCGCAGCGATCTGACCAATCCCTAATAATCTCTCCGGGGAAGGGCCAGATGCTTTTCAGGCGCAGCATACCCACTCGCTCTCCTCGGCGACGAGCTTCCTTCACTGCCCAGAGCGCGCTGCGGGCCGCAGACCCATAAGCTATCACCATTCTCTGCGCATCATTCTCGAAATACGCTTCGTAGTCCGTGATCTCGTCCATGTGGGCGGTGATTTTCTTGGACAGTCGCCTCACCAGGGTGTTGTGCACATCAGGGTCTGCCGTTTTGCGGACACCATACCGGTTGTGCGTTGAACCGGTGATGAGCAACTCCTCTCCCTCGCCGAAGGCAGGCATGGGTGGTACCGCATCTTCCTCATCGGTGCCGAAGGGAGCTGCGCCAGGGACCTTGATCCTGTTGAACAGCTCTATCTTCTCGCTCACCTGGAAGCTCTCTCGCACATGTCCCACGACTGCATCGCCTAGGAGGATTACCGGCACGCGAAAACGCTCGGCCAGGTTGAAGGCTCTGATGGTGAGGTCATACATCTCCTGGACCGACCAGGGTGTCAAGGCGATAATCTCTACCCCTCCGTGGGTGCCCCACTTGGCCTGCATCACATCGCCGCTGCCGGGACGGCTGGCCTGGCCCGTGCTAGGTCCGGCTCGCTGAATGTCCACCACCACGCAGGGTGTCTCTGTCATGCACGCGTAGCCGATGTTCTCCATCATCAGGCTGAAACCTGGGCCTGCTGTGGCGGTCATGCTTTTCACACCGGCCCAGGAGGCGCCGATGATGGCGGCCATACTCGCTATCTCGTCCTCCATCTGAATGAACACCCCATCGCAGTCCCTCAAGCGTCTGGCCATGTGCACCATCACCTCCGAGGCGGGGGTGATGGGATAGCCGGCGTAGAAGCGACAACCAGCGGCGATCGCTCCTTCGGCACATGCCTCATCTCCCATCATATAGTACGTGCCGGGGTCCAGACTGCTCCGAACCGTAGTCCAGCCACCGCTGCCGGGCGAGGCGCCTTTCGCTTGCGGCGTAGAAGACTTAACCCGCTCCGCCGCTCCGACCTCCTTGACGGTGATGCCCAGGTCGGGGCACAAGGACTCGCAGATCATGCAACCCACGCACTTCTCAGGATTCTTCACCTGAGAGGGACGAAGACCTTTAGGAGTGATATGCTCTCCTTCGGCGAAGACGTGTTTGGGACAGGCGTTCACACAGATATAGCAGTCGCTGCCTTTACATAGCTCTTCATCCAATTCTACCGTGAATTCCTTTTCCTCGGGCATAGTGAGTGATCTCTTCTCTAGGATATTTTCAGCCATAATATTATACTATAGAATCCGCTCGCCTGCACTCGAAGCTATCCTTGAAGTCAGTCATAAGTCGGAGGAGAAGGTGACAGAATCTTCAAGGCTCAAGCCCAGTTCAGGCCCTGTCTTGCTCTCTGAGCCTAGGACAAGGATGTTCATATGATTGGGAAAATGCGTGAGGTCAAAGCCCACCACTTGCCCGATCACCCGTTCCCCCACCCTGACCTTGTCGCCCACCAGCACAATGCCTCCCTGCTCCACGTCGAAGAAGGCCAGGTAAGCTACTCTATCCACCGTATACTCAGGGCCTGCTTCGGGGTCGTCAGTGACGGCTAACTCGTGGATCTCGCCCTGACACAAAGCCCGGGAGGGATGGATGATCAGCTCCATGCCTCTTTCTTCCGAGCGAGCATCCAGAATGCAGACCAGCTTTCCCACGACGTCACTCTTGGCGGCATAGGGATACTTATCTAGGATTCCAGTGCCATGGGGTTCTTTGGACATCGCATGACCTCCTCAATCATTCTGTGCCACACGCTCATGGCGCCTGGGCCTGCGCCATCGAGTGCTTTTGCAATCACTCCTCCAGAGAGCAGGTCTCCTCTGCTATAGTCCCTGGTACACGGAGACCTACCAAACTCGCCAGGATAGCCACGATCACCACGAGATAAAAATCCATACGGAAGGCATTGGCAGTAAGCTCCGGGCTGAAGGCCTGCAAGACTAAAGCGAACAGGGTGGGTCCGAGGGTACCACCCACGAAACGCAGCA
>JBFFDV010000119.1:0-8093 GCA_041559215.1 Anaerolineae bacterium
GACATAGAGTGGAGGGATGGTCGCGATCATTGGTGGGATGACTTGATAGCCGATATCTCGCCCGTATGTGAGCCGGAGGTGATGAACGCCGATGATATCCTCTATATCCTGTACACCAGCGGCACCACCGGCAAGCCCAAGGGCGTTGTCCATAACACGGCAGGCTACCTGCTCTACTGCGCCCTGACCATGAAGTGGGTCTTTGACATCAAGGACGAGGACGTCTACTGGTGCACCGCCGACATCGGCTGGGTGACTGGACATAGCTACATCGTGTATGGTCCTCTGGCTGTCGGTGCGACGAGCCTGATGTTCGAGGGCGTGCCCAACTACCCACAGCCAGACCGCTTCTGGGAAATCGTGGAGAAGTACAAGGTCAATATCTTCTACACCGCCCCCACCGCCATCAGGGCTATCGCCCGCGACGGTGACGAGTGGCCAGCCAAACGGGATCTGAGTTCTCTGCGCCTGCTGGGCAGCGTCGGCGAGCCCATCAACCCCGAAGCCTGGATGTGGTATTACAAAGTCATCGGCCACGAGAACTGCCCCATCGTGGACACTTATTGGCAAACGGAGACGGGTGGCGTGGTGATCACGCCTATGCCGGGCGCCATCCCCTTGAAGCCAGGCTCGGCCACTAGGCCCTTCCCTGGCGTCTTCCCCGATGTGGTAAGGGACGACGGTACCCCCTGCGCCGTGAACGAGGGCGGCTACCTGGTCATCAAGAAGCCCTGGCCTGGCATGCTGATGACCGTCTACAAGAATCCTGAAAGGTACATAGAGACCTATTTCTCCCGTTTTCCGAGCCTAGAGAATGTCTATGTCACCGGTGATGGAGCCAGGAAGGACGAGGATGGATACTTCTGGCTGATGGGTCGGGTGGATGATGTGATCAATGTCTCCGGTCACCGCATCGGCACTATGGAGGTGGAAAGCGCCTTGGTGAGCCACCCTACGGTGGCGGAAGCTGCGGTCGTCCCCTTCCCCCACGAGATCAAGGGCCAGGCGCTCTATGCCTTCGTCACCCTGGTCGGCGGCGTGGGGCATAGCGAGGAGTTGAGAAAGGAGCTGGCCCTGCATGTGGGCAAGGAGATAGGGCCTATCGCTAGGCCGGATAGAATCCAGTTCGCCGATGCACTGCCCAAGACCCGCAGTGGCAAGATCATGAGGCGCATCCTGAAAGCCATCGCTGAGGGCAGGGAGGAGCTGGGAGACACCACGACCTTGGCCGACCCGTCCGTCGTGGATGAGTTGGTGAGAGATAGGCTTCAGCCTTGACAGAGAACAGCCCATAGCTCAGTGCGAGCACTGTAAACGAAGAGGGCCATCGCCCTAGTGTGATGGCCCTCTATGTTTGCACAGCCACCCTCGTCTAAGCCCCATCGTGGTCACCGGATCAGGGGGAAGACGGTCTCTTCGATGTAATCCGTCACCCTCTGGATCTCTTTCTTGATCTCCTCTTTCGTGGGGCCTGTTGTATAAACATGCCTGTCGCGAAGACCGCCCCCTTCCACATACTCGGTGCCCAACATCATGCCGCCGATAGTCCCCACATAGTCGTCTTGGGGCTCAATGCCGTTCGTGACGGCCCAGGCCAGAGCCCAGGCGCGAGTAACGCTTTTCATGTGATATCCACCCCCACCCAGCGCCACACATTTGGGGGATATGATTTCTATGGTCTTCACGGCTTCGGCATACCCGTTGTTGGTCAGACTCAGATGCGAGAGGGGATCAGCCAAAAGGGTATCCGCGCCCAGCAGAGCGAAGACCATATCGGGCCCAAATGCCGTGATAGCCGCCGGCACTATCTCGTCGAAGGCCAAGAGAAAGGCTTCATCGTCTGTCTGGGGAGGCAGCGGTACGTTGATGTTATATCCCTTGCCGGGTCCCAGACCGATTTCGGTCTCAAAACCCGACCAAGGGAAGAGCGTCTTCCCGCTCTCGTGCAGCGAGATGGTGAGCACACGGTCATCCTCGTAGAAAGCGCTCTGTACCCCATCGCCGTGATGGGCATCTATGTCCACGTAAGCTATGCGGTGGCCCCTGCGCAGAAGGTCTCGGATAGCGATCACTATGTCGTTGATGTAGCAGAACCCTTCCGCGTTTGCCCGCTGAGCATGATGGAAGCCCCCCGCAATGTTGAAGGCAAGATCATACCTTCCATCCTCCACCAGCTTCGCAGCTAGGAGGGTGCCGCCAGTCACCAGCACCGAATAGTCATAGACTCCAGGAAAGACTGGGCAATCCATCGTGCCGAGCCCGAATTCGATCATTTTCTCCTTGAAAACGCCGTCGTTGGCCTCCTCCAGTGCTGCCAGATAATCCCAGTCGTGAAAAATAGCCAGCTTCTGGCGGGGAGCTGGCTGTGGCTCGAACACGTCGATCCAGGGCTTGTCTAGCAAGCCAAACCTGCGGAGGAGTTCTACGGTTTTCTTGCCCCTTTCAGGTTGGAGGGGATGCTCCTCCCCGTATTCGTAATCAGCTAAGCGGGGTGAGTAGATGAAAGCGGTCTTGACTATGGTCTCGGCCACCACATCCAGAAGAACCTCAGTCTTGATGGGCTTGGTGAGCCAGGGTATCCTGCCTAGGTATTCGTCAGGGTCGTCGGCCACAGGCAATGCCGTAACTATGACAACGGGAATGTCTTGCAGCTCAGGAGTCCACTCCATTCGCTCTCTCAAATCGAGGCCCTCAGTATCGTAGGACAACATTATGTCCAGCAACACCAGGTCCGGCCGTTCACGAGTCATCACCTCCAGTGCTTGACTGCTATCCACCGCTGAGCTGACGTGATAGTCATGGGTTTGTAGAATCCCCCTGGTAATGCGTACAAAATCGCGGTCATCGTCTACGATTAGGATTCTAGCCATGCCTCTCAAGCCTCATCGTGACGATATAGATCCCATCGTCGTAGACATAATCCACGGGATACTCGGCCCTCTTCAGGATGGCAAGCATGGGGCGATTAGTTTCCAGGATCTCGGCCGTAAAGGCTTGCACGCCCCGCTGCTTGGCTATCTGGGTCAGATAGTGGAGTAGGAAAGTTCCGATCCCTATGTTCTGCCAATCGTCGCGCACCGTGTAGGCCATCTCAGCCAAATCCGACGACTCTCGCACCAGGCCATACCTCCCCACGGCGATTATCCTCTCCCGACCTTGCATCCGCACCAAGCCGACTATGGCCATCTCTTGCTCGTAGTCTATGGTGGTCATGGCCTGGGCGGTCTGGTGAGGCATGGCTTTGAGAATGGAGAAGTACCGCTGATAAATGCTGCGGTCAGAGAGGCTGTAGAAGAAGTCCTGCATCATGGACTCATCGGTAGCCTTGATCGGGCGGAAGAAAACCCGCTCTCCTCTGAAGGTTACGGTTGTCTCCAGTTCGGAGGGGTAGATGCCGACGGGCATCAATTGGTCTCCGTAGATGTACAGGTTGGCCTTGGCCTCTTCCAGCAATTGGGCCCGGAACCTGGGATGGGCTATGCTGATCAACGCGAGGGCACGTTCGCGGACATTCTTGCCATGGAGGTAGGCTATGCCATACTCGGTTACCACGTAATAGACATCGCCCCGGGTGATCATCACGCCCGCTCCCCTGGATAGAGCAGGGACGATGCGGGATATTACCCCTCCTGCGGCTGTGGAGGGCAAGGCAATGATGGGCTTGCCCTCCTTCGCAGCGGTCGCTCCCCTGATAAAGTCCACCTGCCCGCCTAGCCCGCTGTAAAACACTTGGCCCAGAGAGTCCGAACATACCTGGCCTGTCAGGTCTATCTCTAGGGCGGACTCGATGGCCGTCATCTTCTCATGCTGGCTGATGACCGAGGGATCGTTGGTATAATCACAGGGGCGGAATTCAAAGTTTGGGTTGTTATCGACGAAATCGTATAGACGTCGGCTCCCCAGGCAGAAACTGGTAACCACCCTCCCCCGGTTGAGTGTCTTCTTGGCGTTGGTGATCACCCCTTTTTGCATCAGGTCAATGATCCAGTCGGAGATCAATTCTGTGTGCACTCCTAGATCCTGCTTCTGCTCCAGGTAAGGAGGGAGGGCGCGCGCGATCTTGCCGATTCCTATCTGTATCGTCGCGCCGTCTTCCACCAGGCTGGCAATATTCTGAGCGATTTTTAGCGATACTTCGTCTGGGGGCGGGTAGTGTAGCTCTGGAAGAGGCGTATCGTTTTCCACCATGGCAGTTATCTGATCCACATGGATGAAGCTATCCCCCAGCGTCCTGGGCATGCAGGGATTCACCTCGGCGATCACATAGCGGGCGTTCTCCGCAGCGGCCTTTACCACGTCTACTGACACCCCGTAGCTACAGTAGCCATCATCGTCAGGAGGAGTGACCTGAATAAGAGCAACATCTAGGTGGATGCCTTCCGAGGCAAAGAGTCTTGGAACATCGGAAAGGAAGACGGGTGTATAGTCCGCTCGTCCTTGGCAGACAGCGTCCCTCATTTCAGCCCCGATGAAGAGCGCGTCATGGCGCAAGAGATCCCCGTATTCGCACTCCGTATATGGGGTTAGATCCAGGGTAAGACTGTGGATCAGTTTGACATTCACCAGCTGGGTGGAAATCTGGGCAAGCTCCCGCACCAAAAGCTGAGGAACCGCAGCCCCAGAACCGATGAATACGGAGCAGCCCCGTCTGACAAGCCTCAAAGCGTTTGCCGCCGTGGTCAACTTATGTTCGTATCGCTCTCGCCAATCCTTCGATCCCATGCCCTACCTTTCGCAACCTTTCTTATCCCTTACCGACAAACTGGTTGCGCATCACTACCCAGAATAACTCTGATGTCCACTCTGCTCAACCAGTCTGGCTCGTATCGGATGTTCTCTTCTCTGACATGGAAATACTGCCGTAGACGATCCAGGGTGAAGCTCTCACCGGTATAGCTTATGATGATCGTTTCTGTGTAGTCAAGACGATCTGCTTTGCCTGTCTCTACCACCTGGTATCCCCGCGCTCTGAGCCAGTCGGCCACCTGCAAGGAGAAGCCTTCAATCGTGGTGCCATTGTCAACGCCAATCCTGGCACTCTCCTCGGCGAGCCCGCTCTCCTCCCACGTAGGAGGCGCCATGCGTCCGTCCATCAAATCCTTGACGAGCTGTCTGTCGGGCAGCATCATCCATCCACCATCAGGGCTGGTCCACTCGGGGGCAAGAGACAGGTCTATCGCGCCCTGATTGATATTGTGGGGCGGGATTTGAGGGAGCAATTGCGCTAAGGCTAGTATCTCGGCGGGCTCCAAATCGGTCTGAACGTTATGTCGCATGCTTTCCACCAGATCGAAAAGCTTCGGTAGCAGGTCGGAGATGCCCAACTCCAGAACCCGGTTGCGGATAGCCAGCAACACCTCGCGCTGCCTTCGATCACGGTCAAAGACGGGGGTGTGGGCGCGAGAGCGGCTGTAGATGAGAGCAAAGTCACCATCCATGTGCTGCATTCCCGCTGGAACAGTCCGAAAGAGGGTGTATTCGCCTGGGGACTTCATATTGGGTACCCAAAGTTCGGTAGGGCAGCGCACATCCACATCAATACCGCCCAAGGCATCTATCATGTCTATGAAACCCTGAAAGTCAATGCGTATGTAACGATCAAAGGTGGTTCCTAGGTTCTCCTCAAGGGTTTTCCTGAGCAGTAGCGGCCCACCGCCAGGATAACCTTCGGCTTCTCCAATGTTGTCCGCCATATTGAGGCGGGTCTTTGCGTGCCCAGGGATGGAAACATAGAGGTCCCGGGGGATGGAGACCATACTCACGGTCTCCTGTCGAGGGTCAATAGAGACCAGGATCATGACATCGGTGCGCCAATCCGCATGGGGCGGCCGCCGATCAGTGCCCAGGAGCATGATATTGATAACTTTCTGCGGCAACCGAGCGGGCGTGGGCATGGGAGTTGGCAAGCTGATACCCATGAGCGCTGGAGGGGGCGTTGGGGTGGCTGTAGCCACGGAGCACAAGGTGGCCATAACTGCGGGGGTGAGACCCACCCAACTAGCTATGACTATGAAGGCGATCAGAAGGACGGTAGTCCATTTTCTCTTCACGACCGGTGCAATTACCCCCTAGGGACTTTACGGTAGAAGGAAGGGACCTAACACCTTGGGTGTATGCTCCCCTCGGATTCATCCTGAGTTTGCCTGTGCTGGGCCAATCGAAGGGGTATGATCTTCCCCCAGCTGTGGGGATGTAATGCGGCTCCGGCTTAGAATGCCTTCATTAGGGGCAAACCGTGTGGAAGTCATCACCTAGGATAACCAAAATATCCACTTCACCTGAGGGATTTGGTTCGTGCCGCACGTTCTCCTCGCTGACCCCCAGATATGCCTGTAGATTGTCTGCGGTGTAAGGCTTATCACTATAGCTGAAAATGAGCGTCTCCTGGTAGTCATTTCTGTCAGCGGGGCCGACTTCCGTGATCAGGAAGCCCCGCAACTCCAGGCGGTCCGCCACCTGACGGGCCCAACCCGCTGCGGGTGTGCCGTTACGTACCGCTACCCTCGCCCCCTCCTGTGCCAGCATGTTGACGGTGGCGGCCGGCGGATCCAGGAGCCCCATAATCACTGGCGCGATCTTCCCCCTGTCCGGTAACATCACCCATGCACCCTGGGGTGTGGTCCACTGAGGAGCCATGGACAGGTCTATGACTCGCCTGTGCACATTTGAGGGTCGAACCTGCGGCACCAGTTGGGCCAACGTCACTATCTCTGAGGGCCCGAGATCGGTTTGCACCATGTCCCTCATGGTAGTGAGTAGTTCCAGGGCGCGAGGAACAAGGCCGGCGATGCCCAGTTCCAGGACCCGATCACGAATGGCAAACAATACTTTTTGCTGCCGCCGGTCCCGGTCGAAGACAGGAGTATTGTACCGACACTGGGCATAACGCAACGCCGTTTCCCCATCCATGTGTTGCATGCCTGCCGGTACGAAACCTATCTGCTTCCAGCCTCCGGGCACTTCTGGATCGGCCCCCCATAGCTCTACAGAGCATTCCACATCAACATCTATGCCCCCCAGGATATTGATTATCTCCTTGAAGCCCTCGAAGTTCACCCGTATATACCGGTCGAATCCTATCCCCAGATTCATGAGCAGCGTCTCGTTGAGCAGGGCCGGGCCACCGCCTGGATAACCCTCGCTTTCCCCCTGGTAATCCGCAGTGTTGATGCGGTCATATCCATGGTTGGGTATGTAAACCCAGAGATCGCGGGGGATGGACAACATGCCCACGACTTTGGTTGTAGGGTTTATGCGTACGTAGATTATAGAATCGGTACGCCATGCCGTCTGCCCGGGCAGTCTATCACCGGCCAAGAGCATGATGCTGATCACCCCTTCTGGCACCGGCAACGGCGTAGGAATGGGCGTAGCCGTGGGTGTAGGCGTTGGTGTCAGCGTAGGGGATGCAGTCGGCATCGGCGCTGGGGGGTTTGGAGTATTCGTGGGCTCCAGGGTGGCTTCAAGTGTGGGCTCGGGCGTATTGGAGGGCGAACTGACAGGAGATGTCTCTCCTCCACAAGCAACAAGTATGCTCAGCATAAACGCTAGCGATAGAATGATAGATGGTATCCTTTTCACAAAGTCCTCTCCGTTTTTCGAAACCGATCGTATATTAGCAATTCTAATTATAACACCCCCAAAGTGAGAATACAACGCTGCAGAGAATCAAGAAGCTTACGCACTGATTGGGCGCAAGCTCCAATATGTAGAGGGGAATTAGGGGCGAGGGGACACCCTTCGATCCTTCGGCTGCGCTCAGGACAAGCACCTGGCGCTCCCCGGGCTTGCCCTGCGCAACGCCAAATCAGAGGCGGCTTGCTATCAGGATGGCGCGCCGGGCCCCAGGATCGGGGGGTGGCTACTGATTGCTGTCAAGGGCATCTGGGCCAAATCCCAAGAGATAGGCCCTGCTAAAGACACCGTTTAGATTTGGAATATCACGGAAGAGTTGCCATAAGGGTTACACCCCAATACTGCTGCATAGAAACAAACAAAGCGGGGGTTCAGCGGGCGGCCAGTCACCCTTCGGCAGGCTCAGGGCAGGTCTGGCGGGGGAAGTGGGGGTGTCCCCCACAGAAAGTTTACTTCCC
>JBFFDV010000120.1:0-7946 GCA_041559215.1 Anaerolineae bacterium
CGCTGCTCGCGCTGGCGGCGGCTGCGGGAGCGCCTGCTGCCTTCGGGCGCGGATGAGAAGAGGCATAGAGTTCCGCCTAGGTGATCGTGAGAGGCTAGGCCTTGATCTCCTGCTAGCGCTCATACCTCCGGGAGGTTGGACCTGCGTCCCGCGGAACATGCAAGCGCATGACGTGCAGGTCTCACGGCAGCCTGGGACGGGACAGAAAGGTGAATAAGATGTCTGATCAAACATTGAACAACATAATGTGCTCGGCGCTCGTAGACAGCAAGTTTCGTCACAGCCTCTTGAATGGTGTGACGAATGCCGTGGAGGAGTTCGACCTTGACCCCGAGGAGCAGGACATCCTCCAGGCCATCAAGGCTGACTCTGTTACCGAGTTTGCACAAAAGCTGCATACATGGATGCTCAAGCGCCACAGGGGCAACGGCCATCGCAAAGCCTATGACCGGAGCAGCTGAGGCGTCTGCGGGACACAAGGGCGTTGCATCTGAAACCTACTTTTTGATGCGACTGTGGCATAAACCAGCGGCGATCCACACGGAGACAACTGGTCAAGTCCGGACGCCAGAATAGTTGGCCAAGCATCGTACTGACGAGGCCCAGCCCGATGGGGCGGAGGAGTTCTTTCATGAACTCCCGGAATAGCAGACCGTCCCGATCATAGTCAAGAAAAGAGGAAAAAACAGGAGGGTGTTATCATGAAGCGGTTCGTACCTTATATCACAGCGCGGAACATTCGGATAGCCTGGATCGTTATCACGCTGCTCGCGCTGGCGGCGGCTGCGGGAGCGCCTGCTGCCTTCGGGCGCGGATGAGAAGAGGCATAGAGTTCCGCCTAGGTGATCGTGAGAGGCTACGCCTTGATTTCCTGCTAGCGCTCATACCTCCGGGAGGTTGGACCTGCGTCCCGGGGATGTGCGGATAGCGCACAGTTTCTTGCCTCTTCTCACACGTCGCGTACAAGCGTAAAATACGTCTTGCTCGCACGCGCGCTCAGCTTACCAATAGCGGTCGATGGCCGCGACCGCTATCTGAGGCTTTAGGCGCGTGGCGCGTTCATCGAACTGACAGCTGCCTGAGGTGAATCTCTGAGGCAAAGCCTGGCTCTCAGGTTCCTAGATGCAGGTCATGTTGCACGCTTGGTCTGCAGCGCACGAGGGGCGCTGATCGAGGGAGGATACCGCGGCAATGCACCTCACTCAGAAGCACCGCGTCCGCCGCCTACGTCAAACAATATCGTGTCGAAACCAGCACTGGAGAGCCTCTAGTAGAGCCAATCATCGTCACCTAGGACGCCATCGTTTCCATTAAGAGGCCTAAGCACCAACGATGAAGCTGCTCAGCCGGTTTAGGCGAACACTGACCGAGGAATTAGCAGCGACATCTTCTGCACACATTGTGAGACCGTGCCCGGATTCAATGCCTGGAGATTCCTGTGGACTAAGTGCCGCACTCAGCTAAACTTTAGCTAAACCCTCCTTGGTAATAAATAAGATAAGAGTAGTATTCAGGGACTTAACGGTTACTACTTAATTATATAAAGAGGAGGGTTTTTCTATGAAACGGCTCATGGCTTATGTGACGCCCAGGAACATGCGGATCGCATGGATATTGATCACGCTCATTGCGCTGGCTGCGGCGGCGGGAGCACCTGCTGCCTTCGGGCGCGGATGAGCACAGGAGTTCTGTAGCCCATGATCCTCATAGCCGCGTGCCTCGTTTTCCTTCTGGGGCTGATGGCGGTGGGAGGCAAGGTCAGCAATCTCGGGCACATTCAAGTGCAGCTGGGATGGCTGGCCCCTCTCGCATTTCTTATGCAGGCGTACCTGATCTTCTTCCCTGCCGACAGGGGGGGTGGTCTACTCAGTAGCAGGTCCTTGCTCCTAATCTTCTCCTACGGGCTGATATTTGTGGTCATATGGTATAACCGCCAACTGCGTGGGGTGAAGCTTGTTGGACTGGGCCTGCTGCTCAATTTCCTGGTCATCGTCCTGAATGGGGGATTCATGCCGATCACACCTGAGGCGCTGGTTCAGACAGGGTACGACGTCAACGCACCCCGACTGGAGACAGGGTATCTTGTAGCTCGCTCCAAGAACATCGTCATGGAGCCCGGAGACGCGAGGCTTTGGTTTCTATCAGATATCTTTGTCTTGCCGAGTTCTTTCCCCATCCCGGCGGCCTTCAGCCTGGGAGATATTCTGATAGCGGCAGGGATATTCCTGTTCCTTTGTAAGCCCATGCTAAGCAACCAGCCGACCAAATTCCATACAACATAGAAAGGGGCAACATGTCGGACCATATGTTGAACAATATCATGTGTTTGGCGCTCACAGACCCCGGATTTCGTCACACCCTCTTGACTGATGTGGCGAATGCGGTGGAGGACTTTGAACTCGATCCCGAAGAGCGGGACATCCTCCAGGCTATCAAGGCGGACTCTGTTACCGAGTTTGCACAGACGCTATATACGTGGATGCTGCAGCGGCACAGAGGCAACGGCCACCGCAAATCATATGAGCCCAAGCAACTGAGAAATATGTGGAAAGGGAGGGCATTTTCTCTCGAGCCTACCTATTGATACGGCTGTGATTTATATATGGAGTGTTCTTTCCAGAGACCACGTTTGAAGAGCGGAGGCTGGCTTGGACAGATTGTATTAGTTTGCCGAGCCAAAGCCACTGGTCTCTACACAGCTTATCAGACCATCTTAGCACAGAAGCCGTGACAAGTTGAAATCCGGAGGAACATGAATCATCATCAGGCCTATGAGAAAGTACTGGTTGTAGATAATGAACATGTGATCCTTGAGCTGTTGGAGCGCGTGCTTAGCCAAGAGGGATATCGGGTCACAACGACGGCTTGCGGTGAAGATGCCATAGGATTGCTGTCTACCGGGGGCTTTGATCTAGCCATCGTGGATGCGGGGCTGCGCCGCCTGAATGCTGGCAAGCTGATGAACATGATGAGAGAGTCAAGCCCTGAAACGGCTATTGTCGTTATGACCGGCTATCCTATGGAAGAAGTCGTCCGTTTCGCTCAAGAACATGCACAAGGCTACCTGGAGAAGCCCTTCGACCTCCAGGAGTTTCTCGAAGTGGTGCGAGGTGCTCTGGAAGAGGCAGTGATGTATGGAGGCAAATCTGGCCAAGAGATTCTAGAGCGCTCTTGTGAAACGTAGTCCTTTCAGGTGCAACCTAGGTCGTTATCGGTATCTAGGCCCGGTTCGGGATAACCAGGAGAGTAGCAAATGGATGTCATAAGAGTAGCCACCAAATCGAGGCCCACAGCAGTAGCTGGGGCCATCGCCGCTGCGGTGCGGGAGAGTAGCGAGGCCAAGGTTCAGGCCATCGGCCCATTAGCGGTTAATCAGGCGATGAAGGCCATCGCTGTGGCCAGCGGATATTTGGCACTCGATGGTATTTACATAGTGTGTGTCCCTACCCTCATCGAAGTGCCGGTTGATGGAGGGAAGCGCACAGCCATGAGACTGGTTGTTGAGACACGATAACAGAGCCATCGGAGGCAACTGGTGTCCCATGCACTCAACAGTCGTCCCGAATTCAGAGGTTCATCATCAAACCATGGTTTCTTCCGCTATAGTTCTCGTTCCCTCGACGGCGCCGAGACTTCAGCCTCTTAATCCAGCTATCTTTTCTCTCAATTCGCTTATCGCTAACTCGGCGTGACGTCGGGCTACGTCTTTCGTCCGGGCATCTACATGAGGCTTGCGTTGATCTCGTAAGGTCCCCGGACCGTACTTCTCCGCATATGCAGGCGGCAATTCATCGGGAAACTCTCTATCCGACATAATGCCATAGGCCAGGGTCCATGCTCGGGGCATCACACCTATCTCGTACCCCCCGCCGCCAAAAGCTATCCACCGTGGGGCCAGCTCCTTGATCATGCGCACCACTTCTGTGTAGCCTTGCGTGGTCAGCGTGAGATGAGCCAGTGGATCCAGGTAGTGGGTGTCTATGCCCAGTTGGCTGACTACAATGTCAGGCTTGAACCACTTCAAGAGTGGAGGCACCACCTGCTCGAAGGCCCATACATAAATCTCATCGTCCGTATAGGGAGCCAAGGGCAGGTTCACAGCGAAGCCTCGGCCCACTCCCTCTCCCGTCTCTCGGACGAAGCCCGTGCCGGGGAAGATAAAATATCCTGACTCATGGACGGAGATGGTCAACACTCGGTCGCTGTCGTAGAAAGCTTCCTGCACACCATCGCCATGATGAACATCAATGTCCACATATGCTACGCTAAAACCTTGGCGCAGTAAGTCGTGGATAACCACGGCTATGTCGTTGAAGATGCAGAAGCCGGAAGCGTAGTTAGGACGAGCATGATGTGTTCCGCCACCGAGGCTGAAGGCCACATGTACCTCTCCAGCGGTCACCAATTCTGCGGCTACAAGTGCTGCGCCGACCTTTAAGGCCGCCATGTCGTACATGCCCTTGAAGACAGGATTGTCGCCAGGCCCGAAGTTATAGCGACTAGGGACGCATTCCCTTTCTCCACGGCTCAGGCTGCGCACGGCGTTCAGATATTCCTCGCTGTGGAAGAGGAGCAACTCCTCGGTTGTGGCTAGCCTGGGCGCTACTACCCGCGACTGTTGGCCGTCGAAGGCGCCATAAGCCATCAAAAGCTCGTAGGCGCGTTGCACCCGTTCGGGTTTGAGAGGATGGCCTTCTCCAAACCCTCGTTCCCACAGCTCTTCTGAGCATATGACGGCCGTTTTGGTCATTGTTCGCCCCCTGACAGATTGCGGACCTGATTATCGGGCTTAGTTCCTAAAAAGTCTAATGCTATTCACCGATCATCTGCAACACTAGTTCACGATTATGTGGGCGGACGTCGAAATCGAGAAACACAATTTGCTGCCAGGTACCCAACGTGAGCCGTTTGTTAACGAAGGGCACAGTCAGTGATGCACCGAACAACGCTGCCCGCACATGGCTGTGACCATTGCCATCGCCCCAACGGAGGTTGTGACGATAGTCAATATCTTGTGGCATCAGTCGATCGAAAAGGCTTTGCAAGTCATGGACCAGACCCGATTCGTATTCGATGGTAGTCAAGGAACTGGTGGCACTGGGGCTAAAGATAGTCACCGTACCATCCTTGAGTTCGGAATCGGCCACTCTACGGGCTACCTGCCCAGTGATATCCACTATCTCACCGTTGCCTCGCGTGCTGAACTTGATGCTTTCAGTGACAACCACCTGAGACCCCTCCTTCCGTTCAATACAATAAAGAGCCCTTCTCAATTTCGAGGAGGGCCTTCTGTTGATAAAGATGTGGTGGGCCCACCAGGATTCGAACCTGGGACCAACCGGTTATGAGCCGGTCGCTCTGCCACTGAGCTATGGGCCCTCGTTTATGGAGCGGGAGACGAGATTCGAACTCGCGGTCCTCTGCTTGGAAGGCAGATGCTTTACCAACTAAGCTACTCCCGCCTGTTATTGGTCGGGGTGATAGGATTTGAACCTACGACCTCGGCGTCCCAAACGCCGCGCGCTTCCACCTGCGCCACACCCCGCTGCAATCATATTATAATCTATCTTGCCACAAACGTCAAACGGGTATTGATTTTTATGCAAAATTGTGGTATAATATGAATGTCTCTTGGCGCAGAGACGCTGAAAAGGGCCCTTCGTTTGCACTGATAGGGGAAAGGAGGACAGCAAGATGAAAGTGTGGCGTAAAGGCGTGATAATCCTGGTCATCATCGTGCTCCTACAGCTACTGGTAGGAGCCACGGTCACCGAGGCCACGCCTTCGAAGGCGGGAGGGGTCTATCATTGGGTGAGATGGGGGGAGACTCTGAGCGGTATCGCTGCAAGGTACTGTACCACTGTTTGGGCCATTCAAAATGCCAATGGCATCTGGAACCCCAACCTCATCTATGCTGGTCAGCGGCTTTGGATCCCTTGTGGGGGGTGTGGTTATTACCCACCTTACTATGGCACTTGTGGTGTCTACATAGTGAGATGGGGAGATACCTTGTACCGCATAGCCAGATATTATGGTGTTAGCCCCTGGGCTATAGCTGCAACCAATCACATCTACAACTTGAACCTGATCTACGCTGGTCAGCGCCTAGTAATCCCTTGCGATCCGTAGTGTGACATGCTTGATGGCTGGACCTGTCCGCCTGTAGCGCAGCACGGGATAAGCTCTGTGTGGCGGACGGGAAACAGAGCCATGGGTTTTGGGCCTTAATGGCGGCGTCCAAGGAGACAAGTGAGGGCATTAGTACTCTAATGCCCTCACCTTTTGTTCTTTGCCTCCCCCACAAGGCTCTGACTGAAGATTAGAAAGTCACTAACGCTGAAACGCCGATGAGACCTAAGCTGAGGGAAGTTGAAGCCCATCTTGTGCAACAGGCGGGCCAGCAGGGCATCCTCCTGCGTGACCCCTTACGCCTAAGTGGCCAGGCGATCTTTCTGCCGCTCTCTCTGGCCACGCTGCTGGAGTTGTGTGACGGGACCCGTGACGAGGCTGGGCTACGAGCGGCCCTTGCGGTAAGGACTGGCGTTCAGCTTGGTCCTGCGACCATGGAGCGCATATTGGCGCAGCTAGATGAGGCTTTCCTGCTGGACAACGAGCGCTTCGCCGAGGCTTATGCGACTGCACTTCACAACTATCGGACAGCAACTCTCCGTTCCCCCATCCTCGCAGGTGAGAGCTATCCTGCCGATCCCCAAGCTCTCGAACAGGCGCTGAGTACTTATGCAGATGAAGCTCAGCAGCAGGAACATGCGGTCGAGGGTGAGATACGCGGCTTGGTCAGTCCGCACATTGACTTTGGGAGAGGTGGAGTGGTTTATGCGCAGGTGTGGCAGAAAGCGGCTCAGGCGGTGAACGAAGCCGAGACAGCCATCGTCTTTGGCACCGATCACATTGGTGGGGAAGCGAAGTTGACTTTCACCCATCAACGGTACGGCACACCGTGGGGCGTGCTCCCCACAGCAAATGCCGTCGTGGATGCGGTTGCGCGGGAGTTAGGGCCTGAGAACGTGTTCCGGGATGAGCTTCACCATCGCGGCGAACACTCCATAGAGTTGGCGGTGATCTGGCTGCATTATCTACTCGGAGACAAGCAGTGTGAGTTGGTGCCGGTGTTGTGTGGGTCATTTGAGCGATTCATACAAGGAGAGGGCATGCCGGGCGAGGACGCTGAGATCTCAGCCACTCTCGATGTCTTGAAGGAGGCCACCGCTTCTCGGAAAACCGTAGTGATTGCGGCGGGCGATTTGGCTCACGTCGGACCTGCTTTCGGTGACCCGTATGGCATCGATATCGTTGAGCGAGCGCGGCTCAAGGTGGCCGATGAAGAGTTGATGGCTACCGTCTGCGCAGGGGATGAGGAGGCGTTCTTCCAGCATGTGAAGAGCGAACGGGATCGGAGACGCATTTGCGGACTACCGCCGATATACATGGCGTTGCGCTTCCTGGAGGAGACCGAGGGTGTGGTGAGGGGATATGCGCAATGTCCGGCCGATCAGCAAGGCATGTCCTTCGTATCCATTTGTGGGATCTTGCTTTCCTGACCTGAGTCAGACCGCTGGCACCTCGAAGCTCTGTCTGTCCTCTAAGAGGAACTCCATCCCCAAGCGACGGAGGCTCTCGACGCTGGGAATAGTGGTATGAAGATCCCAGCCCACGAACTCCAGCAACTCCCTGGTCATCGTTTCATAGTCTACGGTAATTCCTTCTAATCTGCCCTGTTCAAGAGGAGGACTTCCGATCATGCGGCCCGGCACGTTGCGCGCGAGGGGGTTGTGCCCTTCTCGCAGATTGAAGACATGACGCATGGTGCCGATCCGCATTCCGGTCTCGTAGACGTCATCGAGAGTGTAGTCCCAGCCGGTGACCGCCATAAGCTGTCTTGGTATAAACCCAAAGTCATGAGTGAAACAACCGAACATGCACAATCC
>JBFFDV010000121.1:0-7913 GCA_041559215.1 Anaerolineae bacterium
ACGTATCCGCGCCAGCCCGGGAAATAATAAGTGTAGAATTGCACCTCAGTTCCTGTTGAAGAATTGACCCGTATCTCCTCCACTGCCGCCCCGTGCCTGAGCATTTCTAGTGTCGCACCCTCGGCCAGAGCCCTAGCTTTGATCAATGGCTCTCCTGCCAGATATTGCTCCACTAAAGGCGTATCCTGAGGCTGCTCTGTCACCCAAACGGTCATCCCTACCCGGTCCGGAGGATAGTACGATTCAAAATCAATGATCGCAACCGGCTGTTCGGAGCGGGATAAAGGCGTGGTGTACTCCGGCAAAGTGTAGCTAAAGCTCGCCAGGATAACGACAAGCGACACGACCCCTAAAACGGGCTGCCAATGAAGATCATCCACTGGTGATTCATCTAATAGGGCGTGCGCGGCGCTGCCGCTCAAAAAGGACATGACAAGGGCAGCCAGGCCCAGCAGCCGCCAGGGAAACTGCACAAAGGCCGCCAAAGGCAAGGCCTCCCAAAGAGGCACACCCGTTGACATCATGGCCAGGATGATAATGAGGAAGGCGCCGAAGAAAAAGGCCACCTGCTCCCTGTTCCTCACTCCCTTCCAAAAGGAGTAGACTACCCCCACCAGCGCCAGTATAGTGGGTACTAACCCCAGCTGTAAGGACATTTCATCCTGTAAGCCCTCCCCCGCATATCCATACCCCCAAAAGGGAGAGAAAAACTGTGATGGATATACGAAGTGCTTGGCGTAGCCAAAACTGCCCTGCGTCCACTGGGACTCCACTATGTACCCCTTCTCCGCCAGCATGGGCACAAGAAAGATAGAGCTGAGCGCCAAGGCCAGCGCTGCGGCAGCTAGAGAAAGCCCAACCAGTCGCGAGAGCTGCACCCATCCAGCCCTGAACCTGGACAGGATAAGGAAGGCTACATAGGGTACTAGCAACATGGTGAAAATAAGGGCTGTGGCTGCGTGGGTCAGAAAAAGGCCAGCATAGGATAAGCCTGCTAGAACCAGATGGCGAGCACGCTGCTTTTCCACCAAGTCGTGGAAGAGCAACAAGACAAGAGGCAAGAAGATCAAGGCGAAGAACTCAACGAAGGCAGATCGCACATAGATGTCAAGCAGATGGTAGGGCACGTACATATAGACGATGCCAGCGAGTGCCCCCGCCGCTGGGCTCAACACTCTCTTGGCAAAAGCATACATCGTCAGCCCAGAGAGGATAAAAGCCAGTATGTAGGTCAGCTTTACCGCAGCCGTCAAGCCAGCACCCAGGAGGTGAAAGAACTCTGCCACATAGAGAGCCAATGTAGAGTAGATATTGAACAGCGGGTAGCCATACCCCAGAGCGAAATCCACACCCCAACGGGGGTAAAGCACCCCGCCTCTGATCGCCTGGTCAAACTGATTCAAGTAAAAGATGCTATGAGGAGCATCGTGCGCATTGAGAAAATAAGGCGGGCCCACAAGAGGAGCCCACGCAAATACCGACAATGCTACGATCAGCACCACATTCCAATTTATCCCAAAGGGCATCTTTCCCAACCTGCAGCTTGCTTGCATGTGAACCCCTCTAGCTTGCGGCTTTCCAGCGTCGATAACCTTGCCAACCAGAGAGAATGAAGATCGTCAGAAGGCAGAGGCATGACAGCCACTGGCCTGCCACCCGTACCGGCGTATCTTCGAACCGCAATAGCAGATAGTACTCCCCCACCGGCACCCACACAGCCACCCTTCCCAGGGCACCGTGAGGCAGTACCTCCAATTCCCTTTCTATGCCCCCTTCCGGCCCCTCAAGTCTATAAGCGTGCCAGCCCGGGTAATAGAAGATGTTGAAGACAATCCGTCCTTCTTCCTCCGCATGAACCCACAGCCTCTGAGAAGTGGTGCTGCTACCCTGAAGGTCAACCGCTAGTCTTCTCCGCGGCCTGGGCAATGACTCAAGATCAACCCGCAATTCGGGCGCACGCCCTTCACTGATCACATACTCGGCAAAAGACGACCATCGAGGCACATCGTGGGTCCAGGCCACTGAACCGGTCATCTGGTCGCTGCTCTGCATAAACCGCATCATCCCTGACAAGGATGCACCGCCCTCAGGCGGTTCTATGATTTGAGGAGAGAGATAGCGATAGCTTCCGAAGATGACCAGACTCACCAAGGTGACGGTGGCAATGGGGAGTATTCGGTCATCGCTGCCCTTCGAGACAGCCATGACCGAGCCGGCCAAGAAAGCAGTACAAGGCATCAGCAAGGCCAGCAGACGCCACGGAAACTGTGCGAAGATCACAATGGGCAAGATGTCCCAGAAGGGCGTGGAGGCAGCCAACATCAAGAAGATTATGGTCAAGACAGCTCCCTGAAAGAAGACCAATACCCGTCTCCAGCCCTGGTCTCCGATCCGTCTCAACACGCCCAGTGACAAAATGGATAGAACGACCGGTACTGCCCCTATCTGGAAAGGGAGATCATCGAAAGGTCCAGTTCGGCTGAGACCATAGCCCCAGAAGGGGGAAAAAAACTGGAAGAAATAGACGAAATCGTCTCGATAGTCATAATAGCCGCCCAACCACTGGTCGAGCCTCACGTACTTGAATTCTATGGCCATAGGGAGCCAGAAAATAGCACTAAGGCCGAGCCCTAGTAACAACGCGACCAGCGGCACCTTAGCCCGCCTGAACAGTGCTTTACCCAGCAGAATCCAACGCTGCCGCCATGAAACCAGGCTGTGCACATCTTGCCAGGACCTTGAGACCACAAGGAAAACCAGGTAGATGCTCAGGAAAGGCGAGAATAGCAGTAAAAGACCGTTATGAGAGAATATCAGTCCTGCATAGGAAAGCCCGGCCCCAAGCAAAGCTGTCAGGCGGGGCCTTTCCACGGTCTCGTAGAAACACCACAGGATCAACGGAAAGAAGACCAAAGCAACAGATTCAGCAAAAGCCCCCCGTACGTAGACATCAGAGATATGATAGGGGATGTAAACATATACGAGACCTGCGACGAGACCTGCCCAGGAGCCCATCAGCCGGCGTACGAAGAGGTACATGGTAACGCCGGAGAGGATGAACGCCAAGCCGAAGACCACCTTTATGGCCGAGACTAAATCCAAGCCCAGTAAGTGGAATACCTCAGATAGGTAGAAAGCTAGAGGGCTGTAGATGTTGAACAGAGGGTACCCATAGCCAAATGCGATATCGGGGGACCAACGAGGATATAAGACTCCATCCTGAATGGAACGGTCGAACTCATAAAGGAAATACACGCTGTGCCGAGCATCGTGGGCCCCCCAGAAAAAGCCGGGCTGAAACAACGGTGCAATGGCAAAGATGGACAGCAGGATAACCAATATGATATTGACGTCGAAACCTTTAATCTTCCGCAACGCAGATTCTCCACAAAAGGCTGGAATCGTGCAAATACGCTAAGGCCTAAGCCACAAACTAGAGCGCCTCTCCAACGCACTATTCCAAGATAACTGCTGTGCCCCCTATCGAGACCGGCAACCTCACCCCGGTGTCCTGAACGTACATTCCTAGCTCCACGGCATAGCCCTCACTTGGGCCCCTAGAATCTATGCTCAGTTCGTATCTATCCCCGATAATCTCGCCCAATTCCCAGGAACTCGTTGGCCTCTCGCCATTCGCCGGCATGCCATCGCTCTGCCCCCAAATAATGCCTTCCGAATCCACGACGTGTACGAACACGGTGTAGTCGGTCTCCATAGGCTGGAGACATTGCCAATAGATGGTCAAACGCACGGTGGCTCCATGAAGGAGAGGCCCGTCTCGCTGATACGTTAGTAAAGCGGCCTCGTTTCCCAGGATAGCCACGGGAGATCCACCGACTTGTACCTCAGTGTAACGTGGGATCAGGTAGTCGTAGCTGGCCAGGATGGTAAACGTGACTAGAACCGCCTGCCACCGAAACCGGCCCAACTGCCGCGCCAGGCGCAGCGGAGCTCCTGCCGCTAGAGACGTAGCTAGACCGACTAAGGCCAAAAGTTGCCACGGATACTGCAAGAGCAGGGACAGCCCACTGACACGCCAGAGGAAGGACGCGGGGTGCAAAATCAAGAAAGCCATCACCATCGACCCCAGCACAAAAAACGCTGCTCTTCGCCGCAACGCCTTGTTCTCCTCTGTCCGCGCCAGCAGCAGCATGCCTGCCAGCAGAGTCAACCCTGTAGCCGCTAGCCCCATTTGCAGAGGCAAGGTATCCTTCCAATCTGGCGTGCTGGCTCCATACCCCCAGGCTGCGGACAAGAGCTGGAAAGGGTACACGAAATGCTGGGAGAAATCCTCTGCTATCTCTATCAGCAACCCATATCTCATAGCCGTAGGCAAAAGAAGCAACAGACCCAAGGCCAGACCTGTCGCTAATAGTGGAAGAGCTCCTGCTTTGACCCGCCGCGAAGGGCTCACAACCAAGATGTAGATCAACAAGAAGACACCATACAACAGGGCCAAACCAGCGTGGGTCAAGAATAGGGCTGCGTAGAAGAGGACGGCCAGGGCCCCCCATAACCAGCCCTTCCTGCTAATGTATTTCTCCCAGCAAAGAAGGATCAGAGGATAGAGCACAAAGGCCCAGGCCTCGGCGAAGGCACCCCTCACGTACACAGTAGCCAAATGGTAGGGCAAATACACATACACGACTGCGACTACCAGGCCTGCCTGAGGCCCATACAACTCCTTTCCCAGCAGATAAACAGCCAGACCTGAGACCACGAAGCCTAGTAGATAGACAACCTTGATAGTTTCCACGCCGCCCAAGCCAAGCCATCGAAAAAACTCGGCGAAGACGTAGGGAAAAGGCCCTTCACCGTTGAGCAGTCCGAAATCCCTGCCCAGCGCGGGGATCCATCCCCAGTTGCCCCACAGATTGCGCTCTAAGTCGAAGAGATTAAAAACAGGCAAGAAACTGGAGTGGGATTGAAAGAAACCGGGCCGGGTAAGGGGAGCAAAGGCAAACACGCTCAAGAGACTTATCAGAACCAGATTGAAATCCAGTCCTTTCCAGAGCTTCGAGAAGGTCATTTCCTAGCAGATTCCTCTAAGCTTGCGCCACCTTTCCATCTAGATTCGTCTCCTCCAATGTGCAGACTCGGGTCAGGGAACAACCACAACTTTCAAAGACTCACCAGCTTGTAGTGCTAGGCGCATAGCTTCCCCAACCTCATGCAGACCAAAACGATGAGTGATCAAACCCTTGGTTTGAACTTTCCCCCTACAGATGAACTCAAGGGCTGTGCGAGTCTCATCGGGACCGCAAGAATAGGTGGATAAAAGGGTTATCTCTGAGAAGAGCAGGTCATGAACCTCCACCGGCAAGGTAACACCAGGAGGTAACGGCGCGTAGAGGAGCACTGTTCCTCCCTTGCCCGCCAGTCTCAGCCCTTGGTCCATAGCTTTCACGCTGCCGGGGGTCACGATTACCAGGTCTGCTCCCCGGCCCTCGTTCAACTCTCTCAACCTTGTCTCCAAATCCCCGTCTATGGCGTGAATTGTGAAATCCGCTCCCAGCCTTCTAGCTGCCTGTAAACGATATTGCACCAAGTCGCTGGCTAAGACAAGGCCCGCACCCCACAACCTACTCAACTGAGTGAACAGCAGACCGCTGACCCCAACCCCCAGAATGAGCACCGTATCGCCCTTGCGCAGGCCAGCGCGCTTCATACCCCTAATGGCACAGGCAGTAGGCTCTATCAAAGTCGCCTGCTCGAAACTTAGCTGTTCGGGTAGATGCAGCACATCCCGCTCCACATTGATGGCCGGTACTCGAATGTACTCAGCGAAGCCACCCGGGTAGATGTGGCTCTCCTTGAACGTCTGACATGATGAGAAGTTTTCTCGCTGACAGTAGTGACAGACAAAGCAAGGGACATGATGATGGACAAAGACTCTGTCACCAGGTGTAAACTCCCGCACGCCCCCTCCGACTTGAGAGACGAAACCAACCGGCTCGTGCCCTAACACCGTCGGGGCTTTGCCGTCCACATACCACTCCATGAGGTCACTGCCGCATAGTCCACAGGCCCTTACCTGTACCAGGATCTCTCCAGGTCCGATCCTGGGCACCGGCATCTCCTCCAAGCGTATATCATCACGACTGTAATACTTGACGACCCTCACTGCGTATCCTCGCTAGGGACATATGGCCATCTTGATGGCCTCTCCTCTCATCACCATCTCAAGCGCCTTCTGCACATCTTTCAACGGCAACCGCCCGCTAATGAGAGGCTCCGCTTTGATCACTCGTCTCCCTAATAGCTCCAGTGCCCTTTTCACCGTACGTGGGTTGTGATGAAAGACGCCCTTGATGGTCAACTCCCCATAATGCACCCTGCTCGTATCCAACGGTATCTGAGTGCCTGTAGGGCAGCCCCCGAACATGACTACGGTTCCCCCCTTCCGAACCATGGCCAGGGCCATCATCCACACCTCAGGTGCCCCCGCCGTCTCGATGACTACATCAGCTCCTCGGCCTGCCGTTAGCTCCTTAACCGCGATTGCAGGATCCTCTCTAGCAGCGTTAATTACTGTGGTAGCTCCCAAGCTGCTCGCTACTTCCAACCTGCTCTGCTTGACATCAATGACTATGACCTGCTCGGCCCCGCTGTGGATCGCCAGTTGAAGGTGCATTAGGCCGATTGGCCCTCCTCCCCCGGCGATAGTCACACTGTCCCCAGATGAGATTGCAGCGGCCTCATTTCCCAAGACAACACATGCCAACGGCTCCAACAAGGCTGACGCCTCGTAGGACAGCCCTTCAGGAATCTGATACAGATTTTGCTTCACAATGGGTGCTGGAACCCTGATGTATTCGGCGAAAGCTCCCCAGTTGAAAATGATGTTGTCACAGAGATTGTGCTTGCCTCGCTGGCAGTAAAAGCAGCCGTTGCAAGGAGCGGAATTGGCAGCGACCACCCCCATGCCCTCAGCAAAGCCGCTCACACCCTCTCCAACCTGGTCCACCTCGCCTGCAAATTCGTGTCCGAAAGGCGTGGGCGGCCTCATCAGATGATGCCCGCGCCGGAACGTCTTGACATCAGTACCACAGGTTAAGGCAGCCTTTACTTTCACTAGCAACTCGCCCGGGCCAACAGTGGGTACATCGACCTCCTCATAACTCAGTTGTCCAGGTCCCAAATAGAGGACTGCCTTCATTCAGCTTCACCCTTCACTGGGATCACACAGAGAAAGCCTAACGGTTCGGGCCCGAAATTCCTGAATTGATGGAGTTCATAAGGGGAGACATAAACGATATCACCGAAAGATAACTCGACCTCATCGTCGCCCAGAAGCGCGCGGCCTCTTCCTCTGAGAATCATAACGCCATGATCATGCTCGTGGCTATCCAACGAGGTCCAACCCCCCGGCTCAATCTCAAAGTAGCGCATTCCGAAATGAGGTGCTCTTTCCTGCGCTCCGATCAACCATTGCACCGTAGCTCCTTGGGCCGCCGACGATCCATAATCTTGATAGCTCACCCCCTCCCATTCGAAGCTAACATCTGCACCCTTAAATTTGTGAACACAACTCATGGCCATCCCCCCATTCAACCGCTACATTTTAACATACCTCCGATAAAAAGAGAAGAGAGCTAGCGCGTCCCAAACACTAGCCTAATAGTAAGAAAGCCAACAGGCGTCATCCGCCTGATGGCTTAACTATGCGTCCCCCACCTTGCCGTGTGCTCACATTGTTTTGAACCTGCCGAGGCAGGTGGGTGCCGACCCATTGGTTTTGCCCTCCCGGACAGCCCCTCTGGAGATTAGCTCCCTATAAACAGGTATTGGCTCAAAACGCTGACGAAAGCATCACGAGCATGATAGGAGACGCATTATTATTTTACCACATAATTGAGAAAAGTGCAAGAATCGAGAATGGAGGCGTTGCGCAGCAAAAGCCCGGGGAGCAC
>JBFFDV010000122.1:0-7897 GCA_041559215.1 Anaerolineae bacterium
CGGCCTGCTGGATGCGCTCTCGCATGGCCTCGCCCCGGGCGGCTTGCATGGCATCATACACCGCTTGGATGTCGACGCCTTGCTGCTCGGCGATCTCGGTCAGGCTCTTGCCCGCATCATGAGACTCGGCGAAGAACTCCTGGGGGGTCAGGCCCAGGGCCTCGGCCGCCGTGTCAAACATCGTCCACAAACCCCCACGCCAGCCAAAGCCGCCCCTGCGCATCTCGAGACCGGGCCACATGCCACAGGGCGGCTCCTCGATGGGCTCTTCCTGTGCTAGGGCTGGCGCCACCTCGGACACGACTCCGCCGACGATTCCGCCTGCGAAGAGCACTGCGGCAGCCGTCACAGCCATCCCTGCAACGACGATCCACTTCTTCAACATTTTCTTGACTCCTTTCCTCTGTATTCTTGCTATTTTGGGCTAGCCTGATCCAATCATACCCCAGGATTATGAAGAAGTTGTCAAGAGAATGTGTTGATTTAGTGAAAGTTCGGTCTGTGGCTGTCTGCTGGCTTCAGTATCGTTGCTGACGAAGAGAGGAGAGGATTGAATTGAGGTGAGGCGGGGAACGAAAAGGTGCTTCCAGTAGGCGGCGAGTGAATCCCTAGCCAGGAAGCCTACTTCTTCCTGCTCTTCTTCTTGCCTCGTTTTGCGAGCTGAGCGCCGTGGTAGGCTGGGGCTAGGATTGCGAAGTTGGTGCAGAGAGAGAGGTCCAACATACGTGAGGCCAAGCGCGGATCCGCCTCTTCAAGTGCCTTGCGCATTGTGATGACGGTGGGCAGCTTTGCCACATATCGATAGTTCAGTATCTGATACAGCTTCTCTTGGGCCCAGGCGGTGGCACTCTCGGTCCCCAGATCATCAAGGATCAGCAAAGGAGCATTGCGTATGCCTTCGAAGAGTCGATCATAGGTCACCGGGTTCTCGGGTCTGAAGGTGGCCCGTAGATAGTCCAGAAGATCAGGCACCTCCTTGAACACAACTGGATGGCCACCATTTGTCCGATAGTTGGCGATGGCGGCCGCCAAGTGCGTCTTGCCACAGCCGTGCTCGCCCGTAAACACCAGCCAGCCTTCGGAGTTCGTGGCAAAGTCTTTAGCTATGGTCAATGCCTCCTTCAGATTTTGCTGTTCCTCCTTGGGTAGTTCCCGGCGTGCCTCGAAACTCCCGAACGTCTTGTCGGCGTAAAGAGGTAGGCTACTAAGCGTTCTTGAATAGTCGCTGCCTCGAAAATCGGGAGCCAGTATCCTGTAGATCTGGCATACGTCTGGGTCGCTCATACGCGAGCGCAGGCGTGGATCTATCTCTTCCAATGGAAGATTACTGGTGATGACGGTCGGCAGTGCGGCATTGTACCGGTGGTTGAAGAGTTGGTATAGTTTCTCCCGTGCCCAGGCGGTAGTGTGCTGACTGCCCAGATCATCGAGGATGAGCAAAGGGGCTGTGAGCACCGCCTCGAACCGCTGGTCATAGCTTACAGCACTGCCAGGGCTGTATGTAGCTCGCAGATGATCCAGGAGATCGGGCACCACAATGAAGAGGGTTGGATGGCCCCGCTCGAGGCAGTAGTTGGCGATACCCGCTGCCAGATGAGTTTTGCCGCAACCGTAGCCGCCAAGGAGTACCAGCCAGCCTTGAGGGTTCTCGGCAAACTCTCGCGCCCTTCGATACGCCTGTTCGAGACTCTGCTTCTCGCTGGGGCCAAGCGCCAAGCCCTCAAGGCGGAAGTTCTCAAAGATCATGTGCGATAGAAAGCCTAGATTGCTGGCCTGCCACAGGTCTCCCAGCCGTTTTTCGGCTATCTCCTCCAACTTGCACTGGCAAGGGATGGCGCGGCCGAAATCGGGGTGGCCGGGGGGCACATCGTGTCGTAGATAGCCAGCACCGCCACAGATGGGACAGATTCTCTGGGGTTCAGTGCTTGATGTAGTCCTTGTACTTTCCTTTGATATAGCGATATCTGTCCTCTTCACGATCTCGTCTAGCTTCTCCATCATCCTTGCCCTCGGTGGCCCACCGCTCCAGGATGGCTCGGATATATCGCCACTTGCGTACGTTCTGTTCGGCGGCTATCTTGAACGCCTCTTCGATCCACTCGGCGGGATAGCTCTCCTCCGCCTCTTGGAGTTCCTCGGCGATCATCGGTTGCAGGGTGCCGATGTTCTGCTCGTAAAGAACGAAGATATTAGGTCGTTCCACTTCGATTTGTGCTTCCTCGGGCACAGTAGGTGCCCCCAACTGCAACTCTCCCTGGCGAATCTTCTCCACAGCTCGCCGTCCCTGCTCCGTATTAACGAAGTACCACTCTTGCCCGTCATCATCTTCGGTGCGAGTGCTTAAGTGCAAGAGCGTCCCCCTGCTGACCGCGTTCTCCAACCCTTCGCGTACCAGCTGTTCTGGTGATTGACCCGGCATCTTCAGTCCCCGCAGCAGCACGCCATCATGGAGGAGTTGCTCCAGGCTGATGCAACGCGGATACCCTTTCTGGCGATAGAGCGACCAGATGACATGAAGGGTCACTTTCAGTTCTGGCATGTTGTCTATCAGGGGCAGCAGTTCGCTGAAGAAGAGGTCGGGTACCGAGGTGAAACGCACCTTGCCGGCGGGGAAACCAACGAAGCTTTTCATGCTAGACAACCATTTCCTCGGGGACAGGCTCCAGATTCACGAATTTGGCTTGTTCCTTCATGAAGCGCAGGCTTACCTGTCCTGTGGGCCCGTTGCGGTGTTTAGCCACCATGATGTCGGCGATGTTAGGCTTGAAAGTGTCCTCTAGGTACATCTCCTCACGGTAGATGAACATCACCACGTCGGCATCCTGCTCAATGGAGCCGCTCTCCCTCAGATCAGAGAGGACTGGCCGTTTGTCCGCGCGGGATTCCACAGCCCTGGAGAGTTGAGAGCAGGCCAGCACCGGCACGTGCAACTCGCTGCCCAAGGCCTTCAACTGACGAGAGATATACGATACCTCCTGCACCCGGTTCTCCATCCTGATGCCAGCCTGCATCAACTGTAGATAGTCTACGATAATCAGGTCCAGAGCGTGCTCGCTGTGAAGCCGCCGGGCTTTAGCCCGCAGCTCCATAGGCGAGATGGCTGGGGTGTCGTCTATATAGATAGAGGTTTTAGAGAGTTCGCCCATGGCCCTGGCTACCTTAGACAACTCTTCCTCATCTATGTCCCCTGTCCTGAGGCGTTGCGATTCGATCCCTGTGGCCCCGGATACGAGGCGCTGTACCACTTGTTGTGACGGCATCTCCAGGCTGAAGAGGGCAATGCATACTCCACGCCTGCGAGACGCATATTCGGCTGCAGTCAGGGCCAGGCTGGTCTTGCCGGTGCCTGGCCGACCAGCGACGATGATCAGGTCTCCCGGCTGGAAACCGCCGAGCAGCTTGTCCAGATCGATGAAGCCTGTGGGTACACCTATGGTCTCCCCTCGATGTCCGTACAGATATTCGATACGGTCGTAGTATTCGCCGAGGATGGTCCGTAGCGGCACCAATTCGCGCTCGATGCGGCGCTGAGCCACACCGAAGATGAGCTGTTCCGCCTGATCCATGATCCGGTCCTCATCATCGCCCCTTTCGTAGGCCATATTGGATATCTCGCTGGCGGCGCTGATGAGACGACGCAGCATGGCCGTGCGTTCGACAATGCGCCCATAGTGCTCGACGTGGACCGAGGTGGGTACGGCGTTTATCAAAGAGGTCAGATAACTGGCTCCTCCTACTTGCTCCAACTGTGCACGTCGTTCCAACTCGTCACAGAGGGTGACAAAATCCGCTGGTTGGCGCCGCTCATGGAGGTCAATGATCGCTCTGTATACCAAGCCGTGAGTTTCGCGGTAAAAATCTTCGGGGCGTAGGAAAGGAGTGATTTTGAGGATGGCCTCGGGATCAATGAGTAGGCTACCTAGGACCGATTGTTCGGCCTCTACGTTCTGTGGAGGTAACCTGGCTGCTGTCACCTTCTCACTCCTCCCCGAGATCATCTATGTCCAGAGTATCTACAAAGTCGCGGAAAGCGGACAGTTTTTCCTGGTCTTCAGCCTCAGTTAGGTCCTCTTGCTCGCTGGGGACGACTCCCGCTCGCTCCATAACTGATTCAGCAACGTAGATGGGCACGTTGACTCGCACAGCCAGCGCGATGGCATCACTGGGGCGGGAATCTATGTTCAGCTTGCGACCATCAGCTTCGATTACTATCTCAGCGTAGAAGGTATCGTTTCTGAGATCGTTAACCAAGATGTGGGAAACAGCGGCGTCCATGCGATCAATAACCGTTCTCAACAGATCATGGGTCAGTGGACGGGTCATTTGAACGCTCTGGAGGCCGATGGTGATGGCATCAGCCTCAAAGGGCCCTATCCAGATAGGCAGATAGCGCTCCTGATTATCCTCTTTCAGGACCACCACGCGATGCTGAGAGATCATACTAACCTTTACACTGTCAACGGTCACCTTGATCATCTGTGAACTCCCCTTCCCACCGTTTATCTTATTATACCACATGCGCGACCCAGATTCAAACAAAAGCAGGAACCGGCGCGAAACCAAGGGCCCCTTAAGGATGAAGAGGGGGCCTTTGCCTTTTTCGTTAGCCGGTCACGATGCTAACCAGGCGCCCAGTGACGTATATCACTTTCTTGACTTCCCTACCCTCTAACCGCTGCTCGATACGCTCCCGTTCCAGGGCCAGTTCCTTGGCCTCTTCCTCGCCGATGGTCACTGGGACCTCCACCTTGTCCCGTACTTTGCCGTTCACCTGGATGATCAAGGTGAAGACTTCCTCAGCAGCTAACTCCTCATCCCACTTGGGCCAAACATGGCGATGGACGCTTTCCCCGTCTCCCACCTCGGTCCACAGCTCCTCAGTGATATGGGGCGCGATAGGGGCTAACAACAGGAGCAACGTCCTCACTCCTTCGTCTAGGGCGGGAGTCAGCCCGTGAGCCTCCTTATGGGCAGCCAAGGCGTTGGTCAGTTCCATGCAGGCGCTGACGGCGGTGTTGAAGTGGAAGCGCTCTATGTCAACGGTGACTTTTCTGATCGTCTGATGCGTCTTACGACGTAGATCCCTCATCGCTTCCTGGGGAGCCTCGCCCGGGGGCGCTTCCTCCATCACCAGCCGCCATACTCTTCTCAAGAAGCGGAAAGATCCTTCCACCCCCTGGTCGTTCCACTCGGCATCCAACTCCGGCGGCCCCACGAACAGGCTAAAGGTGCGCGCGGTGTCCGCGCCATAGGTGTCCACCATCTCATCTATCGGCACAACGTTGCCCTTCGACTTCGACATCTTCTCCACCTTCCCTGTTCTCGGGTTCAATTTGGTGATCATGCCTTGAGTGAAGAGACGGGCAAAGGGCTCGTCGATGCTGGTCAAACCCATATCTCGAAAGACCTTGGTGAAGAAACGGGAGTACATCAGGTGCAGGATGGCGTGCTCCACGCCGCCTGTATACTGGTCCACCGGCAGCCAGGTATCAGCCCTCTCCTTCCTCCAGGGAACATCCTCGTTACGGGGGTCAGTATAGCGGAAGTAGTACCAGGAGGAGCAGACGAAGGTGTCCATCGTGTCTGTCTCGCGACGGCCAGCAGACCCGCAGCTTGGGCAGGTAGTATGCACGAACTCGGGTACGGTGGCCAGAGGAGACTCGCCCGTACCTGTGGGGTGGAAATCCACATCCATGGGCAGAATGACTGGCAAGTTCTCCTCAGGAACGGGCACCATGCCACACTGTTCGCAGTAGACGATGGGGATAGGCGCGCCCCAGTACCGCTGTCGGGAGATAAGCCAGTCTCGCAATCGATAGTAGACCTTCCGTTCGCCTATGCCGTGTTCCTCCATATAGTCGGCGATGCGCTCCATCCCCTCGCTGGACGCAAGCCCATTGAAGGGTGCTGAGTTTACCATGGTGCCCTCGTCGAGATAGGCTTCCTCCAGGTCCTCGCCATCCCAGCCCGGCGGGGCGACGACTACAGGTATGGCCAGGCCGTGGCGCTTGGCGAAGGCGAAGTCGCGAACATCGTGGGCCGGCACGCCCATAATCGCCCCAGTGCCGTAGGTCATCAATACATAGTCAGCCACATAGATGGGCATGCGCTCGCCGTTCATGGGGTTGATGGCGTAGCCCCCAATGAAGACGCCCTCCTTTTCGATCTCAGCGGACAGCCGATCGATCTCCGTTGCCTGTCGTGCTTTCTCAACATAGGCCTCCACCTCCGCCTTGTGCTCCGGTGTGGTCAGCTTCTCGACCAAGGCATGTTCCGGAGCCAGCACCACAAAGGTCATGCCATAGACGGTATCTATCCGGGTTGTGAAAGCTCCGATCTCGTCGTCGTGGCCGTCAATAGCCATGCGAAACTCGACGCCGGGGCTCTTGCCGATCCAGTTCTCCTGCATCACCCGCACCCGCTCAGGCCAGTGCTCCAGCAAGGCCAGGTCTTCCAGTAGTTCCTCGGCGTAGTCGGTGATCTTGAAGAACCACTGTGCCAGGTCCTTCTTGGTGACGACGGTCCCACACCGCTCGCAATGACCACCGTCAACTACCTGCTCATTGGCCAGCACCGTCTTGCAAGAGGGGCACCAGTTAGCAGGGGCCATTTTCTTATAGGCCAAACCGCGCTTGTAGAGCTGGAGGAATATCCACTGCGTCCAAAGGTAATAATCCGGCAGGCAGGAGGTAACCTCTCGTGCCCAGTCATAGCAGATACCCATCTTGTAGAATTGCCGTTTCATATCGGCGATGTTCTGCTTAGTCCAGAGCTTGGGATGGATATCGGCTTGCAAGGCAGCGTTCTCGGCTGGCAGGCCAAAGGCATCCCAGCCCATAGGATTCATCACATTGTGCCCACGCATCATCTTATAGCGGGCGATGAGGTCACCGATTGTGTAGTTCCGCATATGGCCCATATGCAAATCGCCGGAAGGATAGGGGAACATAACCAGCGTATAGAACTTCGGCCTCTCGTCCTCATCGCTAGCATAGTACAGCTTCTCCTTCTCCCAATATTCCTGCCATTTGGGCTCTATTTGCTGCGGTGCGTATTGTTTGCTCATCTTTTTCCCCCTTTGGTGCCTGCCAGAGTAGTCACCATACGAAGAAAACCCTTCGTCTCAGGGACGAAGGGTTCCTCCGCGGTACCACCCTGCTTGATAGATCATCTTAGCGAATAGGCTAAGATGGCAACAGTGGAGCTGAGGGGATTCGAACCCCTGACCTTCTCAATGCCATTGAGACGCGCTCCCAGCTGCGCCACAGCCCCATGTCTTCTATCCACTCTGCGGCACGCTAACGGCTGCCAACCGGCAGCGACTACTTTGGATGGGTTCGAAGCAATCCCATCGTTCATCGCTGCGGCTCCCAGGCGAGTTGGGCCTTATGGCGCTCCCCGTAGCACCTTGCCAGGCTCCCACCTTTTCCTTCGCCCGGCTCTCTGCGGGGATGGCCTACTACTCCCGTTCTCAGCCTTTGCTATATCGTCGCCCGCCAGTGGAGGCAGGGGGATTCGAACCCCCGACCTCATCAGTGCGATTGATGCGCTCTCCCGCTGAGCTATGCCCCCAAGGCTGTTGGACCTTTTGCAGTTCTATGATCTAAATATAGCAAATTAGTTATGAAAAGTCAAACGTGTGCTTGCGCAGCAATTAGGCGCAAGCCCCAAGATACGGGGGTATGAAAGGTACGAGGGGACACCTCCAATGCTGTTGCACTAACTTGTCAGGACGAGCTCCTGTTGGCCCCACCCCCCTCAATCCCCCCTCCCCCAGTGCATTGGGAGAATTGGTAGCGCGGAGCGCAACCACTGAGGGAGGGGGGACGTAGACTTTCTGTGGGGGACACCCCCCATTCCCCCGCCAGGGGGCCTGCTGCCCCCTGGACCCCCGCTC
>JBFFDV010000123.1:0-7867 GCA_041559215.1 Anaerolineae bacterium
AAGTGTACTGGCGGATCAGGCTGTGTAATGTTGAGTCGAGGAAGTGCGGTGGATGCTCTTCCAACCCGTTGAGTTCCACCTGGCGCGGGACCAAAAAGCGCTTGGCGATTTCGATCTTTTCCTCCTCGGTGTAGCCCGGAAACTCGATGACCTCCATACGATCTTGCAACGCTGGAGGAACGGGATCCAAAATGTTGGCTGTGGTGATGAACATAACTTTTGACAGATCATAGTCCACATCCAGATAGTGGTCGGAGAAAGCATGATTCTGCTCAGGGTCCAAGACTTCTAGCAGGGCAGCAGAGGGGTCGCCACGGAAGTCCATCCCCACCTTGTCTATCTCGTCCAGCATAAATAGCGGGTTGACGGTACTGGCCCGACGCATGGTCTGGATTATGCGCCCTGGCAGGGCACCGATATATGTACGGCGATGCCCCCTGATCTCCGCCTCATCCCGTATACCTCCCAGGCTGACACGAACAAACTTCCTGCCCAGGGCTTTGGCAATGGATCTGCCCAAGGAGGTCTTTCCGGTACCTGGAGGCCCGACGAAGCAGAGGATGGGGCTACGCATCTTCTCCCCAGCAAGCTTCCGCACCGCTATGTACTCCAAGATACGCTCCTTGGCTTTTGGGAGCCCGTAATGCTCTTGATCCAAGAGCTTGGCCACCTCGCCCACATCAGCATTGTCCTCGGTCTCTTCAACCCATGGCAACTCGATCAGCCAGTCCAGGTATGTCCTGATAACCCCTGTTTCTGGAGTCATGGGCGGCATGGACTCCAGGCGCGCCAGCTCCTTCTCGGCTTTCTCCCTTACCTCATCGGGCATCTGTGCCGCGGCGATGGTTTCTCGCAGTTCCGCGATCTCCTGCAGCAGAGGATCCATCTCACTCAGTTCGCTCTGGATCACCTTCATCTGCTCCCGCAAGAAATACTCTCGCTGGCTTTTGTCAACCTCCTCTTGCACTTGAGAGTGAATCTGATCCTCCAGTTCAAGGACATCCAACTCTTTAGCCAATAGGACGCTCAGCCTTTGCAGACGAACTACCGGGTCCAGTGTTTCAAGAATCTCTTGCCGTTGATCGATATCCAGATTGAGATAGGGGGCTATAACATCGGCCAGCCATCCTGCGTCCTCAGCGTTCATCGCAGTCACGAAAGCATCATCGGGAAGGGAGCGACTCAATTGCACACATTTCTCGAAGAGGGCCAAGGCTGCCCGCATCAGAGCCTCGGTGAAAGGTTGTTCGTCAACGGATTCAAAGATAGGCATCACGCGCACTTGGAAGAAAGGGCGAGTCTGCGTGAATTCAATTAAGTTAGCCCGCTGCAAACCCTCCACCAGGATGCTGGTAGTACCATCCGGCATACGCAACGTACGACTGATGGACGCTATGGTGCCAATGGTGTATAGGTCTTCAGGATTTGGGTCTCGAATCCCGGCGTCTTTCTGGCTGACGACAACGATATTATGATCGCCTTCTACCGCTTCATCCACGGCCCTCAAGGAACGATCCCGGCCTACAAAGAGCGGTATCATTATGTGAGGGAAGACCACCGTGTCGCGCACGGGAAGCAGAGGATATTCGGGCAGATCGGTTACGCCCTCATAAGGTCTGGTCTCGTCTTGCTCCATACCAGCACCTCCAAAGAAAGAAGATTACCACTAAGAATAATATAACCCCAATCTTCCGATTTTTCAAGTCGAGGACAAAAGCGGGCTTGCATAGCGATTGGGCGCAAGCCCCAAGACACATGGGTATATGAGGATGGTGCGAGGGGGCACCCTTCGACAAGCTAGGGCAGGCCCCTCGTGCTCCCCTGGTTCGACCCCTCGATTGAACTCAGGGCAAGCACGCTCACCACAGGGGGCTTTTGCTGCGCAACGCCGCAAGCTCCTATCTCTTGACAAAAGCATACGCCTAGCATATGCTTTGGGGGAGAGGCGAAGATTGATGGGCACGTTATACATCGTCGGCACGCCCATAGGAAACCTGGAGGACATCACCTTGCGGGCTTTGCGCATCTTGGGCCAAGTGGGCCTTATCGCAGCCGAGGATACCCGCGCCACGCGCAAGCTCTTAACCCGCTACGAGATAAAGACGCCCTTGACTAGCTATTGGGAACGTAACAAACTGACTAAACTGCAATATATCCTCGATACTCTGCAGCAAGAGGATGTAGCCCTGGTCTCAAAAGCAGGCACGCCCGGCATTTCCGACCCTGGATATGAGCTGATCAAGGCCGCCATAGAGAGCGGCATCAATGTGGTTATCGTTCCGGGCCCCTCGGCGGTCACTGCGGCTCTAGCCATCTCTGGCTTGCCCACCGATAGCTTCGTCTATCTGGGCTTCCTGCCGCGCAAGAAAGGAAAACGCGTCCGTTTTCTCGGCACGGTCATTGGCGAGATAAGGACTATCGTGGCCTTTGAGGCTCCCCATCGCTTGCTGGCCGCCCTGGAGGACATCAAGGACACGCTGGGCGACCGTTTCATGGCCGTGACCAGGGAACTGACCAAAGTTCACGAGGAAGTGGTTCGTGGGACCGTCAGCGAGGTCATTGAGCATTTTGAGGAGAACCCTCCCCGCGGTGAACTCACCCTCGTCATCCGGGGCGCAGAGGAGGAGAGCTGGGAGGTGGCGATGATCCAGGAAGCACTGGCGAGGCTGCAGGCCGAGGGAGAATCAGGAACCGAAGCGGTCAAGGAAGTGGCAAAGGTGGCCCGCCGTCCCCGGAGCGAAGTGTATCGAATCTGGCTATCAATGGAGGACGAATAGGTATGGTCGATCTCGACAATATGGCCTATCTAAAAAAGGTAGATCCTGAAGAAATGGGAGTTCGCGTGTCGGAACTACCCCTACAGTGCAAGGAGGCCAAAGCCCTGACCGAAGCGTGTTCCTTGCCGATAGAGTATAGTCTGGTGGATGCCATAGTAGTTTTGGGCATGGGGGGCTCAGCTATCGGCGGCGACCTGGTGCGCACGCTGGTACAGCAGGAATGCTCCGTACCGATCCTCGTCAATCGCGACTATGACCTGCCAGCCTTCATCAACGAACATACTATGGTCATAGCCTCCAGCTATTCCGGCGACACCGAGGAGACCCTCTTCGCCTTCGCCGAGGCGTTGGAACGAGGGGCCTGGCCGCTGGGCATCACCACCGGAGGAAAGCTGGCAGAGGTCTGCAAGGAGCAAGATCTGCCTCTCATCGCTTTCGCCTACCAGTCCCAACCCCGCGCCGCTTTGGGCTACTCCTTAGTGGCGCTCCTGACAATCCTGCAAAAACTGGACTTCATTGCCGATAAGTCGGCGGACCTGGATAAGGCTATCGCCTTGATGGAGGAGTTGCAGGCAGAGATAGGGGTGCACATTCCAGAGAAGGACAATGCGGCCAAGCAGCTGGCCCGCAGGCTAGAAGGACGTTTGCCCGTGGTCTATGGAGCCGAACACCTCTCTGCGGTGGCACGACGTTGGAAATGCCAGTTCAACGAGAACAGCAAGGGCTGGGGGTTCTGGGAGGACCTGCCGGAGTTGAACCATAACGCTGTGGCCGGTTATGGCTTTCCTACAGCTGCGGCCACACAGTTATTAGTATTGGTGCTCTCCTCAGAACTATATCACCCTCGCGACCAGGCGCGCTTGCAGATAACCGGAGAGATCCTGACTGAGAAAGGTGTCAGCCACGAGGTCGTACAAGTCCAAGGGGAAAGCCTGATATCCCAGGCCCTTTGGGCGATTCATTTCGGCGATTATGTAAGCTACTACTTGGCCATATTGCGCGGCGTTGACCCCACCCCGATAAAGACTATCGCCTATCTCAAGGAAAGGCTGGCGCAGGCCCCATAAGCCGGACCGATTCGTGCCGGGGAGACGATGTCGTGAAGTCTGAGAAACTGGAGAAGGCCATAGAGCTTCTGCGCTCCATCCCCTACTTCGTCCATCTCGATGAGGCGGCGTTGGAGGCGGTGGCCCAAGCTGCGATCAGGCGTCACTATGGCAAGGATGAGGTGATCTTCCTGGAGGGCGATTCTTCTGCAGGGCTGTGCATCGTCGAGGAGGGGCGCATCAAGCTCTTCAAGGTCTCCCTCGATGGGCGGGAACAAGTTGTTAAGTTGCTGGGCCCGGGCGAATTCTTCAATGAAGTGGCTGTCCTTGATGGAGGTCCAAATCCGGTGAGTGCCATGGCTGCCCTGGAATCAACCCTCTGGATCATTAACAGGAATGCCATGTCGGATCTCCTGGCCAGGTACCCCGCCCTCGCCCAAGGGGTTATCGAGAACCTGGCCGCTCGTGCCCGTCACCTTATCTCCCTGGTGGAGGACCTATCCCTGCGCACAGTCAGTGCACGCCTGGCCAAGCTGCTCCTGACTCAAGCAGTCGGAGGTGATGAAGCGCCGCGTCGCCTGACGCAGCAGGAAATGGCGGCGCAACTGGGCACGGTGCGGGAGATGGTAGGGCGAGCGCTGCGCAGCTTTGAAGAGGAGGGTCTCATCCGCTTTGACCGTCACCGGATCATCATTTTGGATCAGGAGGGGTTGGAGAACAAGGCGATGATGTAGAACCAGTGTTTGAGACTTTTGTCACAGACAGGCGGTCAGCTTTCTGGTACAATGAGGGTGCTGAAAGACTGATCGCTTTTCTTTTTCGGAGGGATGATGAGCACACAGGATAAAATCATGCCAACAATAGACCTAGAGCGGTGTACGGGATGTGGCGATTGCGTCGCTGCCTGCCCTGCCGAGGCCTTGGACCTGGAGGACGGACGCGCCTTCATCGTGCAGCCTGAGGACTGCCAGTACTGCGGCGACTGCGAGGAGTTGTGCCCTGTGGGAGCCATCGCCCGTCCCTTTGAGATCGTCCTGTCAGATAAAGCACATGATTCAGGGAGGTAAGGATGGTAACACGTCAGATAGTCAAGATTGATGAGGAGTTATGCAATGGCTGTGGGGTGTGCGTCATCCCCTGCGCCGAGGGTGCGATAGAGTTAGTGGATGGTAAGGCCCGAGTGCTGCAGGAGGAACTGTGTGATGGCGCCGGGTTTTGCCTGGGCGTTTGCCCGACTGGAGCGCTGAGCATCGAGGAGCGAGAGGCCGTGCCCTTCGATGAAGCTGCGGTCGAAGAACTGCAGCATGGGAGTGCCCCGACATACATAGCCCAAGCCTGTTTTCGATGCGGGACCAATGAAGAAGGGGCGGTATTGCTCCCCTGTCGTAAGGAAGGGCAGAGTCTCTGGGTATGCACGCACTGCTTGCCCGTCTTGATTCATGGCTAAAAGGAGGGAATGATGTCGTTATTCAGAGGGTGTCCAGGAGCGGTAAACATCAGAGAGGCAACGCCTGAATATATCGATTGTCCCCAATGTGGGGAAGAGGTGGAAATCTGGTCCGATGAACTGACCGCTCGATGCTCCCACTGTGAAGCGCGGGTCAGCCGAGAGCAGGGTCCCTCTTGCATTGATTGGTGCTCCTTCGCCGAAGAGTGCATCGGCACAGAGAAGTATCAGCGCTTGAAGAAGGATAATCCCATCGGGGACGATGCGTCATGAATCAGGCCCCTCTCTGGGATACGCTGAGTGCCGATTACGACCGCTTCGTGGACTGGGAAGGCCGTCTGGCTCACGAGATGCCTTTCTTCGAAAAGGTCTTGGCGGAACACGGAGTGCGACGGGTGTTGGACGTGGCCTGTGGCACGGGCCAGCATGCCATAGCTTTGGCCAAACGCGGATACGAGGTACTGGGAGTTGACGTCAGCGAGGGCATGGTTGCCCAGGCGCGCCAGAACGCAACTGCTGCTGGGGTGAAGGTCACCTTCCTACAAGCCGGTTTTGGAGAACTGCTGGGATTGGTGGAACAGTCGTACGACGTCGTGCTTTGCCTGGGGAATTCGCTGCCCAGCTTGTTGAGCGCGAATTCCCTCAAGGACGCCTTGGCGGACATGGCCGCGGTGCTGGTACCAGGAGGCCTGCTTATCGTTCAGAACCTCAACTACGACCGCATCTGGCCAAAGCGCGAACGGTTCATGCCCTTGCAGACCCATCGCCAGGGGGATGAGGAGTGGCTTTTCTTCCGCTTCATGGATTTCCACAATGAGACGCTCACCTTCAACATGGTCATCCTGCATAAGAACGGTGGCGTATGGAGCTATGGCGCGGAGGCCACGGAACTACGTCCAATCTTTAAAGAAGACTTGGAGCGGTTGCTGAAGCAGACGGGTTTTGCTGATCTGGACTTCTATGGAGACTATGGGTTTAGCCCTTATCAACGAGATACAAGCGGCGATCTGATCGCCGTCGCGCGACAGGAGTAAACATGTACGAAGTTTACCAAGCACGAACCAGGCGCCTCCAGAAGAGGATGGCCGAAGAGGGAGTGGATGCCTTCCTCGTCCTGGGTGGCGAAGATTACTATTACTTCACGGGAGATGTCAGGAGGCAGCCCAGAGTCTTGATCCCCCGTGAGGGCGAGCCCGTCATCTTCGTCTTCGCCAGCGAGATAGAGGAGGCAAGCAGACAGAGCTGGATCACTAATATCCGGGGCTATCGCGGCCTGCATGAGATGATGCTGGGGATCATGGGTTTCTTTAAGGAAGCGGGGTTGGAGAAGCCCAAGGTGGCGCTGGAGATGGAATTCGCCACCCCCTATTTTCTAGTGGAGCGGTTCAAGACGGCTAACCCCCAAGTGGAGATAGTGGATGCCAAACCTCTGGTGGCCCCGCTTCGCAAGATCAAGGAGCCTGAGGAGTTGGAGCGCATCAAGCGAGCGGCCGATCTGGCCGACCTGGGCATCCAGACAGTCAAAGAGATCGTTCGGCCGGGGATGACGGAGCTAGAGGTGGCCACTGAGGTGGAGTATGTCCTGAAGAAGAACGGTGCTGACAGACTGGCTTTCCCCATGTTTGTGAACTCCGGACATCGGTCCCTTTGGCTGCACGGAACAGCTACCAGGAAACCCATTGAGAAAGGCGATTTGATCATAGTGGATATCGGTCCGGTCTACATGGGGTACTGCGCCGATATCTGTCGCACCTTCTCCGTGGGCGAACCCTCTGAGGAGGCAAGGCAGCTCTATGGCCTCTATCGAGAGATGCAACGAGTGGCTGTGGAGGAAGCTCGACCTGGAGTAGCCATTCATAAGATCGAGGCTCGAATCGAAGAAGTGCTCAAGGGCGGCGGCTACGAGGAGCACTTCATCCGGGGGTTCATTCACGGAATCGGCCTGGCCTTCGAGGAGATGCCCTTCCCCACCATCTTTCCGGAGGATGTGCTGGTTCCCTTGGAGGAGGGAATGACCCTGGCTTTCGGGCATCCCATCCTCTCTGTGCCAGGGATCGGCGGTGTGCGGGTGGAGGACACGTTATTGCTCGAAGAGGATGGCCTCATCTATCTGACCCGCACGCCTCGTGACGAGATCATAGTGGTTTAGAATTGGAGGACAGATACCATGGCTAGAGCTAAGGAAAGCTTTACGATTAACAAACCGAAGGAAGAGGTCTACCGTCTCCTCTCTGATCCGGCCTCGGTGGGAGGCTGCTTGTCGTTCGTGAGCGGAACGGGAAACGGAGACGGCTTGCTTTGGGACGTGAAGAGCCCCATGTCCACCGTCACAGGCACAAGCTCCTTGTCTTTGGAGTTTCAAGCTACTCCCGAGGGAGAGATAAAGTGGCATGGTCAGGGTAGCCATCTGGAAACCAGAGGTCAGCTAATCCTCAAAGAGAGGGAGGAGCAGGAGACGGAGGTGGAGTTCGCCTTGGAGATGACCGGCCTGGGGCCCATGTCAGTAGTGATCGAGCCTCTGGCGTCGGTGCAAATCGGCAATCAGATCGCTTACTTCATGGATTGCGTGGGAGGCAAGCTGGAAACGAGCTAGTTGG
>JBFFDV010000124.1:0-7799 GCA_041559215.1 Anaerolineae bacterium
CTATATACAGAGCCCCATAGGCACAGAAGTGCACACACTCCTCGCACAGGTTGCACTCAAAGGGGGCTTCATAGTCAGGATGAGTGAAGATCACATTTTCGGGACAGACGTCCACGCAATCCAAACAACCGATGCACTCGTCTCGATCGATGTAATAGGCACCCTTCTCATTCTGAGGAATAGCGTCGACTGGACAGACCGCGGCACAATCGCCACACTGGGTACAAGTTCGCACCTCGAAGACGCCCGGAGCAGGGAAGCGAGGCACTATGGCAAGACAAGACTTCTTAGGATTATTCTCCCGAAAATGAAAAAGGGAACAGGCCAACTGACAGAGCCTGCACCCTGTACACTTGGAATTGTCAGCTTTTAAGTACATTTCCATCCCCTTTCACCAAGTCTATCCATGTATTGTCGCGAGGCTAAGAATATATCAACGCCCTCGAAAAGTCAAGCGTCTGACATCGAAAGGGCGATCCCAGGTTTGTAGGGAGCACATCCAAGCATCCTGAGTAAGCCGAACCCTAGTGATGGCTGTACTTTTCCTGAGCTTTGCGAAGGATCGAAGGATGCGACAAACGTGATCAGTCCCTACAAACTCGCACCTCCTTCGAGCGGGCTCAGGACAGGTTTCGATGCGCGCTCTGCGTTGTTCCGCGCTACTCAGGATGCCAGATCGGGTGGTCTTAATGCCTGCACTACCTGTGTCACCAACCATTGCCTTCAACCCCCGACAATTTCGGGACGCACCCCACCGAAATTGACGACTTCAGCCATCGGCTGTATAATAACGACGAACCGTACCTGATAGCCAACGGAAGGTACAGGGGCGTTGCGCAGCAAAAGCCCGGGGAGCACGAGGGCTGTCCCCTCGTGTCCTTCATACCCCCGTATCTCGGGGCTTGGGCCTAATTGCTGCGCAAGCCCACAAGTGATGAAAGGGGTATAGATGAGATATCGCCTTGTCGCTTTCGCCATGTCAGTGGGCGCTCTGCTGATAGCGTGCACGCTGCCTGCCCCACTTCCCTTCTCCCGCCCCACTCCTCCGACCGCCCCCTCGCCTACAGCGACAGAAATAGCCCTACTAGGAGAACCTGGTTCTTGGGTTAACCTGACCCACGTGGAAGATATCCATGACTTGGTCGCACAAGGGGACTATCTATGGGCAGCGACCGATGGTGGAGTGGTGCGTTGGGATGCTAGCGATCGTACTTATGTCAAATATACTAGTGGCGATGGTTTGCACCGCAATGCTGTCACAGGTGCAGCCGTTGACGGAGAAGGAAATGTATGGTTCGGTACCGAAGACCCCGGGAAATCGATGTATCTTCTCTACGGGATCCCGGCGGTGAGCAAGTTTGACGGTCAAAGTTGGACCACATACGGCACTCTGGAGGAAGCGGTCGAGGCCGAATATGACGCCATGCGCACTGCTGTGCATGAGAATGACTTGTGGCTAGTGGACGCAGAGGGCAGGGTCTGGATTAAGTTCTCGGCAGGGGTACAAGCTTTTGATGGTGTCACGTGGACGGTCTACCGAGCTCCAAATGAGCTAGTCGAACAGGAAGCCACTGCTTTGAGCGTGGACAGCTTCGGCCATGTATGGGTAGCCAGCCGATCCGCGTACGGGCAAACGGGTGGGGTCAGCGTATTTGATGGACAAGAATGGAAACAGTACAGGATCGAGGATGGATTGGCCAGCCCTTTCGTGAGCGACATCGCAGCAGATCAGGAGGGCAATGTTTGGTTTGCTACAGGCTACGGGCTTAGCCGCTTCGACGGTGAGCAGTGGACCACTTTTGGAACTGCCGATGGACTTGCGGGCGACATCGTTCATCGGGTGGCGGTGGATCCGCAAGGACGTGTATGGATCGTTGCCGACGGCGGGGTAAGCGTTTTCGACGAAGAAAGCTGGCAAAGCTTCGGAGTTGCTGATGGGCTAAGCAACGAGTTGGTCCACGCCATCACCTTCGACAGCACGGGGAGGGCCTGGTTTGGCAGTTGGGGAGGCGCGATTGACAGCTTCGATAGCGAGGAATGGATCAGCTATGTTATCGAGGACGTGTTGCCCGGCTATTCAGTTAGCGCCATCACAGTCGATGGACAGGGGCAGGCATGGTTAGGCACCTCCGGCCCGAAACTCATTCTCTTTGATGGAAGCAGTTGGCAAAGCTACCCAGCCGGGGAGGCGGTCTCGGCAGGCATAATCTATGCCATGGCCAGCGACGCCAGAGGCAATATCTGGTTCCATACCAGCCAAGGGATAAGCAAACTGTCTCCAGCCGGATCCTGGACAACCTATAATACCCTGCAGGAGGCGGTAGCAGGGGACTATGAGGCTGTGTTGAGCACCGTTGGACGCACAAGGATGTGGGTGATAGATAGCTCTCAGGGGATTTGGGTGGGAGCCAGTAGATACGATGGTGAGACTTGGGTTAGCTATGAGGAGCAAGAAGCCCTTAGCGGGGCTGAGGTCACAACCGTAGCCATAGACGGCCAAGGACGAATCTGGTTTGGGACGCGAGACAGAGGTTTGGTTGTCCTCGACAACGATACCTGGTCAAGCTACGACCGGGAGAACTCACCACTGGCCGACAACTGGGTGAAAGACATCCTCATTGACGAAGAGGATCGAGTGTGGGTTGCCACTCCGGCAGGCCTGAATTTGCTCAGCGGAGACTCCTGGCAGATTTATACCCGCCAAGACGGGCTGATCAATGACAATATATTAACTTTAGACCTCGACAACAGAGGTCGCCTGTGGCTGGGCACAAAGGGCGGTGTGAGCCGCTTCGATGGCGAGAATTGGGATGATTATGCTATCCTCGACGTGGAAGACATAGCGGTGGACAACGAAGGAAATGTGTGGATAGGAACACTTTTCGATGGCCTGCTCATCCACATCGCTGAGGAGGGATAGCCGTGCGAGAGGAAAGCATCCGCATTGAAAGCCTCTATCAGATTGAAGAGTTCCACGCCTGCGAGGAGTTGCAGAAAAGAATCTGGGACATGGATGATATCGATGTCGTACCCGCTCATCTCTTGCTGACCGCTCGGAAAAACGGCGGGTTGGTCTTGGGGGCCTTCAACGAGCAAGGAGAGATGGTGGGCTTCGTTTTCGGCTTTCTCTGTACACGAGAATCAACCTCCGAGGACCAAAGCGCGTCCCCGCGATTGAAGCACTGCTCGCACATGATGGGTGTCTTGCCGGAGTATCAGACCAAAGGCATAGGTTATCTTCTCAAGCTAAGACAGCGGGAGCATGCCCTCTCTCAAGGGCTGGATCTGGTGTCATGGACCTACGACCCTCTAGAGAGCGCCAACGCCAACTTGAACATATGTAAGCTGGGCGTGGTCTGTGATACGTACCTGCGAAACATCTACGGGGACCTGAGAGATGGCTTGAATCTCGGCCTGCCCACCGATCGCCTTCAGGTAGAATGGTGGGTGGACAGCCAGCGAGTGGCAGAGCGGGTAGAGAGGAGGGGAGAGAGACTGGGTCTAGATGAGGCGCTGGAGGGAGGGACAAAGCACGCCAACGTGACAACGGTCGCACCTGACGGTTTGCTGCGGCCCTCCGTGTATCATCTCTCCCTCGCTGCCAAGGATGTCCTGGTCGAGGTGCCTGCTGATTTCCAAAGCATCAAGGCCGCTGACGCATCGTTAGCGGCAGAGTGGCGGGTGCACACCCGCGAGATTTTCGAGCATTACTTCGCAGCAGGCTATGTGGCCGCCGAGTTCATCAGCGAGGTGAGAGAAGGCTCAAGGCATAGCTATTATGTCTTAAAACAGGGCTTCGTCGTATCCTAGGAAGGAGTCTCCCCTTGCGCATTGAGCAGATTGAGCTGAGACATATCCAGCTACCGCTGGTTCACCCCTTCGAAACCAGCTTCGGCCAGGAAACCGTCCGCGACATAATCATCGTCAAGGTCTGGGCAGAGGGCCTGGTAGGATATGGAGAATCTGCATCGAGCGCCGAACCCTTCTACAACTACGAGACCACCGAGACCTGCTGGCACATACAACGAGACTTCCTCGTCCCCTGGGTTCTGGAGCAGGATATCAGCGCCCCATCCGAGTTGGTGGAACTTTTCGCTCCGGTGCGTGGCCACAACATAGCCAAGACAGGTCTGGAGCAGGCCTGGTGGGATCTTTGGGCGAAGGCTGAAGGCCAAGCCATCTCGCGCATGCTTGGAGGCACAAAGGAGAAGATCGAGAGTGGGGTCAGCATCGGCATCCAAGCCAATGTCGAGAATCTGCTCGAGCGAATCGGCTTTTTCCTGAAACAAGGGTATAGACGTATCAAGATCAAGATCAAGCCCGGTTGGGATATCGGCGTAGTGGAAAGGGTAAGGCAGGTCTTCCCCGAGGTGCCCCTCATGGTAGATGCCAACTCGGCTTACACGCTGGGTGATGTCGACCTGTTCAAGGCTCTGGACAACTACGATTTGATGATGATCGAGCAACCCCTGGGGTACGACGACATCTTCGACCACGCCAAGCTGCAGAGCCAGATAGAGACACCCATATGCCTGGATGAGAGCATCACCACACCAGAGCATGCCCGCTGGGCTATCGAACTGGGAAGCTGTCGCATCATCAACATCAAACCCGGCCGTGTTGGCGGGCTGTATCAAGCGCGGCGTATCCACGATATCTGCCAGCAGCATGACGTGCCGGTCTGGTGCGGCGGGCTACTGGAATCGGGCATAGGGCGAGCACACAACGTGGCGATATGTGCATTGCCCAATTTTCGCCTGCCGGCCGATCTCTCGGCCAGCAGCCGGTACTACACCCGAGACATCGTCCTTCCACCATGGGAACTAAACGCTGACGGCACGATAACCGTGCCTACCAAGCCAGGTATCGGCGTGGATGTGGACGAGGACCTGTTGGAGAAGGTCACAGTCAGGAAGCAGACTTTCCAGGCTTGAAGGACTATGGGACGCACAATTCTGTTGACCGGCCGCCCAGGCATAGGCAAGACCACAGTGATAAAAGAGGTGGTAGAGAGACTGGGCGGCCGCGCGGGAGGGTTCTACACCGCTGAGATAAGAAAGGGCGGTCGTCGTCAGGGGTTCAAGATAGTCACCCTGGAGGGGCAAGAGGGTGTCCTGTCGCATGTGAACATCAAGGGCTCGCCCCGAGTGAGCAGATATGGGGTGAACTTGAAAGACCTGGAGGAGATAGGGGTGGCCGCTCTGCGGCGGGCCTTCGCGGAGGCTGACTTTGTCGTGGTGGATGAGATAGGCAAAATGGAGCTTTTCTCAGACGCGTTCCGCAAAGCGGTGATGGAGGCGATAGAGAGCGACAAGGTAGTGCTGGGCACGGTGATGGCCACCCGACACCCATGGGTTGATGCCCTCAAGGCTCTCCCCCAGGTCACCGTCCTCGAACTGACTGAAGCCAACCGAGACAGGATGGTTCAGCTCGTAGTGGAAAGGCTCCAAAGCGCCTCCCTGGCATCCTCCTGAGCCCACCTCACGGGCCGAACATCCGCTGTCCAAAGGCCCTATTGATGGTAAATGGCCACGCTATCTCGCGGAACCACTTTTCGATGGCGGGTTTCCGATCCTATAGTAAAGAAGGGAACAAAGATGCAAGAAGGCGATAACTTTCAGGAGATAGTCCAAGAGCTAGCACGACTCTTGGATCAGCTACCGCCGGGGGTGAGGTGGACTATCAGACAAGAGATACTTAGCTCGCTGAACAGGATAGTCCAATTGATGGCCAATCTCGAGGCAGAGAGGTCAGAGTTGGAGCGGATGATCGCCCTTCTCGAAGCCGAGGCGATAGTCGGTAGCAAAGGCGAAAACGAGTGAGAGGCCACCGTCGAAAGGAAAGCTGATGGGCCATACCTTATTTATCGTCTCCCATACGCACTGGGACCGCGAATGGTACCTGCCCTTTCAAGAGTTTCGCATCCGTCTGGTCAAACTTCTAGATAAACTGCTGGATATCCTGGACAAAGATCCAGGATATCGGCACTTCACGCTGGATGGGCAAACGATCCTCTTGGAGGACTATCTGGACATCAAGCCGGAGCGACGGCAGCAGTTGGAGCGGTATATCCGAGAAGGCCGCATCCTCATCGGTCCGTGGTATGTCTTGGCCGACGAGTTCCTGGTAAGCCCCGAGGCTTTGATCCGCAATTTGATGTTGGGTCAGCGCGTGGCGCAGGGTTTCGCGGCGGTGATGAAGGTGGGGTATACCCCTGACTCCTTTGGCCATATCAGCCAACTCCCTCAGATATTGCTGGGCTTCGGCATCGAGACGGCCGTATTGCAGCGTGGCCTGGCAGACGAAGCTACCGAATTGGCCTGGCAGGCCCCTGACGGCAGCGAGGTGCTGCTCATCTACCTGCGGGATGGGTATTTCAACGCCGCCCACCTGCCCGTCAGCCGCCACAAGGCTCTACTGAAGACGGTGAACCGTCTGAAAAGGAGCCTGGCGCCGCATGCGTCAACAGAATATTTGCTGCTGATGAACGGCATAGACCACATGGAGCCTCAACCCGAGCTGCCGAAAGCGCTGGACAGGATCAGAGGAGACCTAGGCGACGACAGAATCATCCACGGTACTCTGCCATCATACATCCACGCGCTACGGAAAACCCTGGGAGACAAGCCACTGCCTAGAGTGTACGGTGAACTCCGTAACCCAAAGAGGCATCATCTCCTGCCTGGCGTGCTTTCCACGCGTATCTACCTCAAGCAACGGAACCACACCTGCCAGAGCCTGTTGGAGAAGTGGGCCGAACCCTTCGCTGCCTTCGCCCAACTGGTTGAACCCTCGGCCCCGGCCCTTCAAGCCCTTATCCGCCGTTCGTGGCGTTACTTGCTCCAAAACCATCCTCACGACAGCATCTGCGGCTGCAGCATCGACCAGGTGCATCAGGAGATGATGACCCGCTTCGCCTGGAGTGAGCAGATAGCCGAGACCGTAACCGAGGAGAGCCTCGCACTCATCGCCAGCAAGGTCGCCACTTCCTCGGAAACTAAAGACCTGGGCTCAGGAATCCCCATCATCGTTTTCAACCCTCTGACTGGACCCCGTACCGATGTGGTAGAACTGACCGCCCAACTCCCAAGGAAGCTGGAGCAGTTCGTCGTGGAGGACGCCAAGGGCCAGCGCATGCCCCATCAGGTGGTCACCGAAGGCCAGAAGTCGACTCCCCTCTTCCTGGCCCAGAATGTGCCGGGTCACGGATACAAGACGTTCTTCATCAAGCCAGGAAAGGCAGGAGGGAGACCTAGGGCCAACTCGCAGTCCGGCATCGAGAACGAGCACTACCTGGTGGAAGTGGACCCGGCGGATGGGACACTGACCATCACCGACAAAGCCACAGGAACCATCTTCAAAGGCCTCAACCGCTTCGTGGATGGCGGGGACAGAGGGGATGAGTACAACTACTGCGCGCCAACGGAGGATTTGCTGGTACCTGCCCCCAGCACGCCCCCCAAGATTGCCATCGTGGAAGCCGGACCTGTGCGTCAATCCTTGGAGGTACGCCTGAAGTATCTCCTTCCGGTGGGTCTGAGGGAGGATAGGATGAGGCGCAGCGAGGACAAGGTCGAGGTGCCCATCGCCAGCCGTATCAGCCTGTACCCGGAGGTGAGACGCATCGAGATAGGGACGATGGTGACAAACCGTGCCCGCGATCACCGCCTGCGCGCCCATTTCCCCGCCCCCTGGCGGGTAGAAAGCTCCTTTGCCGAGGGCGCCTTTGATGTCGTGGAGAGGCCCATCGCGATGCCGACGGATACCACTGGCTGTGTCGAGCAACCGGTCCCCACCCA
>JBFFDV010000125.1:0-7711 GCA_041559215.1 Anaerolineae bacterium
ATCACCAAGGAGATAAATGAACCCTACCGCATGATGACCTCCCGCGCCGAATATCGCCTCCTCCTGCGCCAGGACAACGCCGACCTGCGGCTGTCGCCCATAGGATACGAGCTGGGCTTACTGGACCGGCAGCGGTACGAGGCGGTGGAGAGAAAGAGGAAAGCGATCGAGGAAGAGTTGGCCCGTCTGAGCGAAACCTGGCTTCGTCCCACGGCGGAGACGAACGAGCATCTGGCCAACTGGGGCCTGCCGCCCTTGGACGACGGCGTCAACGCCCTCCAGCTCCTGCGTCGTCCCGAGGTGAGCTACACTATGCTGGAGGTGCTGTGCCCTAACTCCGAGAGTTTGCCGCCCGATGCCGCCGAGCAGGTGGCTACCGAGGCCAAGTATGCGGGCTACATCGAGAAGCAGCGACAGCAGGTAGAGCGAATGCGTCGTCTGGAGGAACGACGCATCCCCCACTCCTTTGACTACGACGCCATCGTGGGGATGCGCAAGGAGGCCCAGGAGAAGCTGACGCGTTTCCGACCAGCTACGGTGGGGCAGGCCTCCCGCATCAGCGGCGTGAACCCGTCCGATCTCTCCATCCTGCTGGTTTACCTGGAAAGGGTGAGGAGAAGGTAAAACGTTCGTAGTGAGGGCTCTAGCCCTTAGGATGCGCTGAAGCGCACACTACAAACAGGTGCTAGCCTCCAAGAATCTCGCTCGCGAAGTGCTTAGGGGTGACCACTCTGACTCCTGCGAATGTACCCAAAGCTAACAGATCCTGATCGCCGCTTACAACGTACTGTGCCCGGCTCACGAGGGCGCACGCTAGAAATTTATCGTCCGCTGGGTCTCGAGATATGGGGCTTATCTATAGGAGCATAGGTACTACAGTTCCCTGGGTTGCCAAGAGCAGAATATACGTATAAATATCATCTTCACCCAGCGCATACTTTCGCTGAATACGATCATAGTGCAGCGCCCTGTCTAGTTCTTGCAAGAGTGGCAAGCTCGTTACCAGCTCGAAGTCGCCCTCTTGCCAGGCCTTGAAGATATGTCGAGATGGCCCGCGTCTATTAATGAGGGCGCTGATCAGCACATTTGTATCAAGGACAGCGCGGATCACCCGTCGCTCCCACGCGCAGCTTCAACCGCTCGGGCAATATCCCGCTCGATCTCCTCTGGATCGAAGTCATACCGCAAAGCAACCTCGGCAACGCGCTCAAACAGAGTCTCGGTTGCTTCCTTGCCCGTGCTCCTTGACGCCAAAAAGAGGTCCAGGTGACTCCTTGGAATGCGGTACTGCCGACCGACACGGGTCGCCATCAGATCCCCATTACGGATAAGACGGTAGACGGTCTTACGGCTCACCGCCAAGAACTCCGCGACCTGTTCGGGTGTCAAAACCTCACGTGCTGCCACAGATATCTTCCCCTCCTCTCCTGTCCTTAGATGTCCCCTTATGTCCTCTAGCTGCCTTTATTATACCAATTATTCCGCCAAACGGCAAACAAGGCCGTAGTCGGCGTTGCGCAGCAAAAGCCCGGGGAGCACGAGGGGCCTGCCCTGAGTTCTGTTCATCGAAGGGTGTCCCCTCGTGTCCTTCATACCCCCGTATCTTGCGGCTTGCGCCTAATTGCTGCGCAAGCCCTAGTCGGAATGAATTCCCGCGCTACGAAGCCAGAAACCGGCTAAAGGCCCGTTCTGCGACACACTTTCAGCATATTGCTGGTCAGGTAGCATCGCATTTCGAACCCGATGCGAGAGTCCCACCAGTTCCCCTCCCAATCCTGGGAGGGGCTAGGGGAGGGTGATCCAAGCCCTTCGACCCCTCGATACGCTGCTTAACTGCGTTCGGCAGCTACTCAGGACGCTCAGGACAGGCTTGTATAAAAGAGGGTGAAGACACCGCAGTGTCTTCACCCTGTCCGTCCCCTCGTATCACGCAGCGCACCGCGTGAGCACTGTCGGGCCTAAGCTTAAGCCTTCTCCCTCGCCTTTTGAATGCGCACCCAGGCCAGGAGCCAGATGGCGCCCAGTCCGAAGAAGGTGACCAGCAGGCTGAAGAGCCCACCCAGTGCGGGGATACTCCTCACCACCGTGAAGATGGCCAACCCTATCAGCAAAGGTATCAGGCCCATCGCCTTCTCCACCCATGCTGGGGCGGTACGCTTCAAGATCAGCCAGCCAATGAGGTAGCTGAAGGCTACCTTGGTGATGTAGGTGGCGAGGATCCAGAAGCCTACGATCAAGGCGCTCTCAAGCACCATGATGATACCCGTGATGATGCCCACCAGCCCGCCCAGGGTCGCCAAGCCGACGATGATGTCCAGCATGATCATCACGAAGAACAGCAGCGGCACGGCGACTAGGAAGGCCAGCAACGCCGCCACGCCCCAACCCAGGCTATGCAGTGGCTTCTCCTTCCAGTGCTGAACCACTTCCTTCAGCCACCTGGGTATCAGCCACAACAGCAGCACGCCGATGATGAGCAGGGTGACGAAGATGCGTACCATACCCAGGATCCAGCGGAAGAACCACGCCACAATGGCGGCAAGTGTGAGTGCGCCAGTGGGGACTTCGGGCACTTCAGGCACTTCTACCTCTGGAACCTCTGGTACCTCCACTTCCTCCGGCACCGGCGTCTGATAGACGATGGCGCCAGCAACGACCTCGCTAGGGATTCGAGCCTCGACAGGGCTGGTATAGGTCAGTTGGCCGTCTATCTGGGCCCCCTCGGCTACCTTCAGCCCCGGACCTATAAACCTCAATGGCATATATGGGTTCCACATGCGCATGAAAGAGAGCGATTGCGCGGCCGCCGGATCCGGCGCCTCGACCTCGGCGTTCACATTTCCCATTACATGCCCGGAGATCTCCAAGCCAACAACGCCAGCTTGAACGTCCTCCGCGATGTCGCCGCCAAGCAGGGCCTGATAGCCTACCACGAAGACGTCACCCCCGATGCTGCTCCCTGGCTCGGCCGCAAAGCCGAAGCCGGCAGCGAAGACATCATCGCCAATCTGACCATCGGATCCCAACAGGAGGTCGCTACCGGCGAAGCGCACGTCATCGGTCACGGTCCCGTTGATGTACAGCTTGCCTCCAGCAGCCATGAAGTCCCCCTCCACCGTGCCATTGATGGTTATCTCGCCTCCCGCTGCGATCAGGTCGCCACGGATCGTGGCATTGACAGTTACAGTACCTGCTGCAACGTACAGATCATCATTCACATCCTGGTCAATGACCACGACATCGCCACCTTCAAACTCGGCGCCCAGCACAGGTTGTGCCAGCAGCACAAAGACCAAAAGCAGCAGTCCGAGGACGACCAGTGATCTCTTAATGTAACGTTTCTCCATCTATGTTCCTCCTTCTCTATTGTGTTTCTCCTCTTCGGCCGACGATACGTTCCTCATACTCTTCTATCTAACCACCTCCTCTCTGTCGCAAGGCTCGATCATCGCGACCTAATCGCCATGATCCTTTTCATTCAACAAAATACATTATACCACGGTTTGAGCTTTTTCTCAAGATTAGCCCCTTCGATATTCAGCTCTTGCTTCAACATTCGACCTGCCAAACTGTTCCTCTCCGACCCTGCACTCATAGTTTACCAGTATAATGGGCGTACTGTCATCTATCCAAAGATAGATTCAAAGGTTTATCCCTGATGGTGATGGAACCCAGTGAGTCACAGTACCTGCGATGAGTCCCCTGACATAGGCCAGAATCATCTTTTTAGTCAGTGGGCGGAGGTTTCAAATCCCCGCTTGAGGACAGGCCCAGATCAGGAACCAGTGGAGAGTATCAGACTAAACCAGGCATTCTCTCCATATGATCAGGGACGTATTTGATGCTGGTGGACAGGATGTTAGTCCTCGATGCGAAGAGGTAGGGCATGCCCCCTAGGGAGCAGCTATCTGCACCGCCCCCAGTGGGAAGCTCTCTTCCCAGGCACCCGATGGAGACAAAACAGGCAGAGTCTCCCTCTGTTCTATAGTCCTGATTCTCTGCAAGGTCAGCGTCAGTTCGTAGTTGCCAGGCGAGACATCCTCCGGAATCTGAAAATCATATGGATCCCGCACTAACTCCTCCGCCTCCCACAGGACGCTCGGATACCGGGGAACCAGATAGGTTCTCGTGTCTCTGGCCTGAACCTGCTCCTCCTCATCTCTCAACTCCACCACCATCTCTATCAATGGCAGGGGTGCGTCCCAGGCTCGCCACAGAAGTTCCAACTGGATCTTATCCCCCGCTTCGGTCTCCAGCGGTTCCATCTCGTACCCTACCAACTGTAAGATATCGCCGAAGTTGGCATATGGCTCATGAGTCATCTGCGGGGGACGGCGAGGCACCAGTGGCTTGCTAACTGTGAGTGTGGCCATACTCCAACCAGGCGCAGGGGCAAGCGTCCGACCAGTGGCGAGATCGTACATCTCGACTAGCAGAGCGTAGGGCAGCGGCGGCGTGCCTGCCGGTACATGCAAGGTCACCGTTTGAGATACAGCCTGCCCCACCTGCCACTCCGTCGTCGGGGGAGAGAGTACTTGATCCGATTGCGCTACATCAACTGCCTCTCCTGCCCTCAGGCGCAAAAGCAGACTATAGTCCGACTCCAACCCCTCCCAGGCCTGCCAGTACAGCGTCAGTGGCAGGTCATCCCCAGCCCACACACCTGACGGGCCTTCATAGCCCAGCAGGCTGAGTTGGCCATCCAGACGGACATCCAGCGGATGATATGTTATCTCACCTTGAGAGGCTGGCTCTGGGGCGCTCAGATAGCATTGCACCCGCATGTAACCCTCGCCGGCGAACTCCCTGTCACCGATCATACGCCCATGCTCCTCCAGCCAATCCCGGATGAACCCTTGCGGATCGGTCACGGTGTCGTAGATACGATACACCCACACACGAGGATGGTGGGCAAAGACCCGCTCCAGAGCCTGGGCTATCTCCCCCTCTTCGGTGGCGTAGAAATCAGAGGCTGAATCTCCCCATCCCAAGTTTTCATCTCCGCCGATGACACCCGTCTGCAAGAGGATCACCCCCTGCCTATCCTCATCCCCAGGCTCGTAGTCCACCAACCGCCCCCGCCAGGCTATCTCCCCTTCGTAGTAGTAGAGGAAGGGTGGATAAGCATAACCGGCGTTGATAAGAACAGCATCCCCCGGAGCGATCCTCTCCTCCATGTACTCCACCGCCCCCCGATGGTCGTCAGCGGCATATACGGGGTCGAAATGGAAGTTGTAGATGGAGTAGCCGCAGGCGACGACAAGGATAGACATGCTGATAGCCATGGCAACGGAAGATACCTTTTTCAGCCTGACGAAGCCCAGCGCCAAGAGCAGGTAAAAGGGAGGGGAATAGGTGAACATGTACCGCACATGGAAAAGGGGAGTGTGTAGTGAGAGGAGATATATCGCCAGCAGAGACACGAAAGTATACCCGCAGAGGAGCGTCACAGTCGCGACTCGGTGGCTCCCCGCTGACGAGCTTAGCAGACCCAGCAGGTAGATGGCGAAGAGGAAAGAGAGGAGCGGCCAGACCAGACCGCTCTCTGGGTCCACTGATTGTCCCAGCGACAGGGCCGCCCAGGAATCCACTACGGCCTTCCCCAGGGCGATAAAGCTACGCCAGGGAGGGACAGGAGGGCTCAGCGCCTGACGCAGGGCTATGGGCAACCAGGGCAGATATAGAACCAAAACCGCACCTTGAGCCAGGAGCCAGTGCCTGAGCGACAGAGGACCCTCCCGCTTCCTGATCCGATTCGTCAGCCACCAGCCCAGGACAAAGAGGTTCTCGAAGAGCAGCAGGAAGGCGAAATAGTACAACGTATAGAGGCCCGCCGTCGCGGAAAGGATGTAGCCTACCCAAAGAATGAAAGAGGCTTTAGCCTCGGCCACATCCGCATCTCCCTCTTGCAGGGAAGCGCGCCCCTGGAACCCTGCCAGCCTCACTAGGCAATAGAGCGAGATCAGGCCCAGAAAGGCGCCCAAGGTGTACATGCGTATCTCCTGGGAGTACCACAGGTTGAACGGGGAGATGGCGATCAGGAAAGCGGTCAGCAGGCCGATGCGGCGGCTGTACAGCTTGTTTGCCAAGCGATAGGCAAGGGGGATGATGAGCATACCGAAGAATAGAGAGAGGAAAGCCGTGGAGAACTCGCTGGGACCGGCGGCCAGGATCCAGAAATGCAGCAAATAGTAGTAAAGGGGCGGATGTATATCACCAGCGGTGTGGCGGGTGAGGCCCTTCAGGTCTTTCATAGCCAGGTGGATGCTCACCCCTTCATCGTACCAGATGCTCTGATACGCGAGGCGGTAGAGACGCAAAGCAAAGGCCAGGAGGATGATAAGCACCAAAAGGACCACCAAGCCCTTAGGAGAGCCCCACCACGCCAGCCTGCCCTTTATCCTGGCCACCTGAGTTTCGCACCCCTCGCTCATCGACCACCCTGCTCCCTACCAGCCACGATTGTCCATATCTTATCATACCGGATTTGCGCCAGCAAACTTTCAATTTTGGCGCAAGGTGTGATATAATTGGTTTTTGGCTGATCGTCATCTGTCCTACGGCCCGGGGAAAGCATGGAAGGATTTTTCGTCACCGCCTTGCCAGCCATCCTCTTTCTAGCCGCAGTAGTGGCCTGGTTGTATCGGGGCCTGCTGCTGAGTCTCATGGTCAGGATTCTGGCCTCTTCCCTGCCCAACGCCGCCACGCGACGCGGCCTAGCTATCCGCTTTGGCGCCCATCAAGGAGGCTGGATCGGGCTGACCCTTCGAGCCAACCTGGGAAAGGCCCTCTCGCAGGTCGTGGGACATCAGGTGGAGGCTGCCGCCTATTCCCGCTTCGGGGGTTTCAATCTCAATCGCGTTTATTCCGACTTCATGAATCCAGACTCCCCATATTATCAGGCCTGGCTGGGGGCCTATATCGCCTTCGATGGCGAGGAGGCGCAAGCTTTTGGCTTCGACGAGCGAGGAGGATTTGTTCCTGAGGAGGTCACGGCTGTGCTGGAGGCCGATCAGCGGTTGGTGTATCGCAGCGCCGGCTGCCCTCGCAGATTCCCCAACGGCAACGCGGTCAGCGTCACAAGCGAGCCCATAGGAGAGCAAAGGGAGGTTGACGGGCAAACGTGGTGGAGGATCACTGGTGAGGCGGAGACCTGGTCAGCCTATCACCGGGGCAGCAGTCCTCAGGCCAGCCGTCTCCGTAGCAGGGTCTATGGCATAGTCCCCCGATCAGAGGAGCACGGTGTGGATGATTTCCATCCTTTGCGGTATCGGGGCGAGTTTTGGATGCGGTACTTCCCTGAATATGAGGCCACCTGTGCCAAGTTTTACATCTATCCTTACTATAGTGACAGACGTGGAAGGACAGTGACCAAGGGAGAGCAGATCGTCGCCGAATGTCAGGAGCTACTGAAAGACATCACATTCAGCAAGCAGTAAAAGGCATGGTTTTGAACAGGGGTCTCATACACGTTTATACAGGCAGTGGGAAAGGGAAAACCACGGCAGCTTTGGGTCAAGCCATGCGTGCCGCGGGTCAAGGGTTTAAGGTTTACATCGTGCAGTTTATGAAGGGCTGGCCCTACTACGGCGAGTTGCACACAGTTGGCCAGCACCCCAATATAACCCTCAAACAGTTCGGCCGTCCCGATTTTGTGGACAAGGAACATCCCGATCCCGTGGATATCCGCATGGCTCAGGAGGCCCTCGAT
>JBFFDV010000126.1:0-7687 GCA_041559215.1 Anaerolineae bacterium
GCTCAGAGCGGCCCCACCTACGAACCTGCCTGGCTTCTGTGCGTGGCAGCAGGATCAAATATCGAGTTGTTGAGGTGACAGACGGCAGTTCATGGTATCATTTCGTAGATACATAGCACGCAGATTGTCCTTGGGCTTTGCGACGCTCCTAGGTGTAATCGTGGCAGTGTTCATCCTGACTTTCGTCCTGCCCGGCGACTTGGCGGCGTTGAAACTAGGCCCCTATGCTACCGAAGAGGGGTTGGCTGCGATGCGAAGAGAGTTGGGCACCGACAAACCGGTGCCTGTTCAGTTCGTCGATTATGTGGCCAAGCTACTGAGGGGAGATATGGGGAAAAGTTGGATTACTGGACAGCCTGTGCGCCGTGACCTGAGCCAGCGGTTGCCAGCCACAATTGAGTTGGGTTTGGCTGCTCTTGTCGTAGCTCTGATCGTAGGACTCGTCCTGGGTATCTTGGCAGCAGTGAAACGGGACTCTCTCCTTGATCAGGTTGTTCGAGGCTATGCTATCCTGGGTGCTTCAACGGCATCCTTCTGGCTCGGTTTGGTATTGATTTACATCTTCTATTTTCGCCTTGACTGGGCCCCTGCTCCCTTGGGCCGGCTCGACGTGGCTATGGAAGCCCCAGCATCGATAACGAAGTTGTATATAGTGGACAGTCTTCTTGCGCGGGATTGGACGTTGCTGCGCAACAGCCTGGCACATCTGGCCCTGCCAGCCCTCACTCTGGGCTTCATCGTCAGTGCTCCCATCACCAAAATCGTGCGGGCAGCCATGTTGGACGTACTCCACTCCGACTTTATTCGTACGGCTCGGGCTATCGGTGTACCGTACCGGATGATCATCATACGAGACGGCTTGCGCAATGCCATGATACCGATCTTGACTACTATCGGCATCGTCTTTGGCTATCTGATGGCCGGCAATGTCCTGGTGGAGCAAATCTTCGCCTGGCCAGGTATCGGGCAGTATGCCTGGCAGTCCCTGACCACCAAAGATTTTGAAGCCCTCAGGGGTTTCATCCTGGTGGTGGCTGTGATATATGTTCTCATAAACCTTGTAATTGATCTGCTTTATAGCGTAATAGATCCGCGCATTCGGCTGGGCTAGGCTCCTGTGGATATCATCTGGATATACCTTGGCAACTTTGGCACATCACAGCGTGAGACGTAGCGGAGAGGATTGTAGAGCGTGAGTGCACAGAGGTCGGCGGTGTTCACTCGTCCATCCGCAGCACCTGCGACACAGAGACTGCGAGATTTCTCGAGGTTACTCCTTCAAAACCGCATGCTGCTTGGGGGCCTGGTGATCCTGACAGCGGTGATGCTGGCGGCTGCGGTGGGCCCCTATCTCATACCTTACGGTCCTCTGGAGACCGCGCCAGAGGTCAAATTCCAGCCGCCAACTCTTGACCATCCCATGGGCACCGACAATTTTGGACGAGACATATTAACGCGCGTACTATATGCCATCCGCCTTGATCTGCGCATCGCCATCATGGTAGTATTCACGGCTCTAATTATCGGGATCCTGGTAGGCACCTTTTCCGGTTATTATGGAGGCAGTGTGGACGATGTGGTGATGCGTATCACCGATGTGATGATGGCTTTTCCATCCTTCGTGCTAGCCATGGCCATCACTGCCATGCTCGGTAACACGATACCCAATGTGGTGATCGCTATCGCCATCTCTTATATGCCCTATTTTATTCGATTGACACGGGGAGAGGTGTTGTCGGCGCGGGAGTTGGGATACGCGGAGGCTGCTCGCTGTGTGGGTAACCCCGAGTGGCGGATCATGTATCTCCACATACTGCCCAACTGCCTCACCCCTGCGTTGGTGCAAGCCAGCTTGGCCCTGGGCTGGGCTATCCTTGATGCTTCGGGGCTTGCATTTCTGGGCCTAGGCGTCCGCCCACCTACCCCTGAGGGAGGGGTGCTGGTAGGTGAGGGAGCAAAGTATATTGTATCTGGCGAGTGGTGGACTTCGGTTTTCCCTGGGGCTGTGATTGTGCTCATGGTTTTTGGCTTCAATTTGATAGGTGATAGCCTGCGAGATATCACTGCGCCGGAGGAGCGTTAACCGTGGTAGAGAGGGATGCACTGCTGCGCATCAGGGATCTCACGGTCACCTTCCCTGGCCGAGATGGGCGTGTCACCATCTTGGACAATGTCGCCTTCGAGGTATTTGGCAAAGAGATCGTAGGTCTGGTGGGGGAGAGCGGTTCGGGCAAGACCATGACTTCGCTGACGGTGATGGGCTTTCTGCCTCCATCGGGTAGAATAGAGGGAGGCGAGATTTGGTTCAGGAACAGCAATCTTCTGCGCTACACCGAGGAACAGATGGGCCAAATACGTGGGCAGCAGATCGCTATGATCTTTCAGAGTACGCGTAGTGCTTTGAATCCTCTGATGCGGGTGGGTGACCAAGTAGCAAGGGTCTATCGGATTCAGCGAGGGCTAGGATCTCGCCAGGCGCGGAAAGAGGCGGTAGCAGCCCTTGGTCGCATGGGCATCCCGGACCCCGAGCGCAGAGCGCGAGCTTATCCCCATCAGTTGAGCCGGGGTATGTGTCAACGCGTGCTCGTCGCCATGATGGTGGCCTGCGAGCCGGCGCTGTTAATCGCCGACGAGCCCACCACCGGCCTGGACGTGACTATTCAAGCACAGATTTTTGAACTGATTAAGACGGTCCAGCAAGCCACCGGGGCGTCAATCCTGCTGATCACCCACGACCTGGGGGTGGTTGCGGAGACCTGTGAGAGGGTGGTGGTCATGTACGCTGGACAGGTGATGGAGACGGCTCGAGTAGATTCTCTCTTCGCCAACCCTCTGCACCCTTATACACAAAGGCTCCTCCACTCGGTATTGCGAGTTGACCAGACAGTGGAAATGCCCAAGGTTGATGCCGGCTTCAGTGAGGAGGTGACTTATGCCATTGGGGGTTGTCGCTTTGCCTCCCGCTGTCCGCGTGTATTGCCGCGCTGTTGGGAGGAGCAACCAGCGAGAGAACAGGTCGAGCCTGATCATTGGGTGAGATGTCATAACTTCAGCTAGGCACTTGTGGATGAATACCAGAGCACGGGAACCGTTGTTACGTATTGAAGAATTGGTCAAGACTTTTCGCGAGGGACCCCTGACTGTCCACGCCGTTAATGGGGTGTCCTTTGAGGTCTATCCAGGCGAGGCCGTGGGCTTGGTAGGGGAGAGTGGTTGTGGAAAGACGACGGCAGCGCGCTCGATCTTACGTCTTACTGAGCCAACCTCCGGTCAGGTGTACTTTGATGGCACCGACCTGACTAAACTATCCGGGGCCAAAATGCGTGTCCAACGCCGGCATCTTCAGATGGTGTTTCAGGACCCCGATACCTCTCTGAACCCGCGGTTCACGGTTCGGCGCACCCTGGCTGAGCCCATGCGGCTTCATAAAATGGCTGCGAAGAACAAGCTGGAGGAGCGTCTGTTGGAGACCATGTACCGGGTGAATCTTGACCCTGAGTTCCTGAGACGTTACCCTCACCAACTCAGTGAGGGCCAGAAGCAGCGGGTGGGCGTCGCCCGCGCGATAATCACCGAACCCAAGTTTGTGGCGCTTGATGAGCCTACCTCATCGCTGGATATGTCTATTCGTATCCACATGATTGCACTGCTGCAAAGGCTACAGGAAGATCTGGGAATGACGTACATCTTCATCTCTCATGATCTGAGCGCGGTACGTGCGCTATGTAGCCGGGTGATGGTGATGTATCTGGGAACGATCGTTGAGTCGGGCCCTACGGATGAGATTTTCGACAGGCCTCTGCATGATTACACGCGAGCTCTTCTCTCAGCTATCCCCATCCCAGACCCTAAGGTAAAGCGACGGCGTATACTGTTGACGGGTGAGCCCCCAAGCTTGTTCGACGTCCCTAAGGGTTGCGTCTTTCACGAACGTTGCCCCACGGCTCAGCCTGGTTGCCAGGACAGGAGGCCAGTCCTTCGCGATGTGGGTGGTGGACATCTAGTCGCCTGCGGCAGACAGTAGTGGAGAGGAAGGCCATGACTAGGGCCGCTTCCCTCAAAGGGAAACCATCATCGGACATTTAGTCACAGTGAGGAGGGTTAGACCATGAACACCGAACGAGTAGCCGGAGAGAGCAAGGACACACTTTTGGAAGGCAAGGTCGCTCTGGTGACCGGGGCTTCGCGCAACCTGGGCCCAGTCATCGTCAGCGAGTTGGCGTCCGCAGGCGCCGCTATAGCCCTCAACTGTCTTCCGTCAGATGAGGAGGAGGGAAGGCAGACGGCTGAGGAGTTTGCCGCAAGGGGCTGGGAGATTGACGTCTTCCTGGCCGATGTTTCCCAGGCCGCTGAAGTGCGAGAGATGGGAGAGGCTATCTTTGATCGTTTCGGACACATAGATATCTTGGTGCACTGCGCTGGGCCCTGGAGTGATACCCCTTTCGTGGAGTTACCCGAAGCAGACTGGGATTGGATTATGGACACCAATCTTAAGGGCGCCTATCTGACTAGCCAGATCGCCGCTCCCAGTATGAAAGAGCGTGGCTGGGGGCGCGTTGTGGTCATCTCCGCTGGCTCGGCCTTCATCCGCACTCACTCCGTCTATGGCTTGGCCAAGGCAGCGATAATCCATTTCGTCGAATCCCTGGCGGTACAGGTCGCCCCCGAAGTGACAGTCAACGCCATCGCGCCTGGCCAGATTGCCGAGACCACAGAGATTTTTGATATCGATCCGACTTTCGTGGAGAGAGCTATCAACTACACCCCCTTGAGGCGCCTAGTCACGCGCAAGGAGATAGCACTGATGATACGGTTGATTTGCACCTCTCCAGCTATGAACTCAGTCACAGGGCATACCTTCGTAATGGATGGTGGCTGGTCTCTACACAAGTTCTAGCTAGCAGCTACGACAAGCCAGCCACTTGAACAGAAGGCGGGCCAGTTTAGGCGTTTGTCGAGGCACACTTGCTTGATGGGAGTGGGCGGGGGCCTACATCGCTGGCGAAACAAAACATCGTTCTTAGAGTTGATTTGACGAAAGGCCTTCGCTCGGGATAGCGCAGGATGAGTGACGAACAATGCAACCTTTGAGCAGTACGGCGAGGAATATGCGGCGCTCAGGCATCAGAGAGATCATGGATCTCGCTCAGGGGATGCCTGACGCAGTCCATCTCGAAGTGGGAGAACCGGGATTTCCCACCCCGGAGCACATTGTTCAGGCTGCCCACAGAGCAGCGGAGGAAGGTTTCACAAAATACACCTCTAATGCAGGCTTGCTGTCGCTCCGCGAGCAAATAGTGTCGAAACTGGCGGCAGTGAACGGTCTGGGGGTAAGCGTAGAGAATGTGGTGGTGACCACCGGTGCGGTGGGGGGTCTGTCCACGGCCTTGATGGCTATCTTGGAGCCAGGGGAAGAAGTGCTCATCCCCGACCCTGGATGGCCCAATTTCGAGATGATGATCGTTTGCTCGCATGGAGTTCCCAGTTTCTATCCATTGTCCCGGCAGAACGGTTTCTGGCCCGAGATTGACGTTTTGGAGGATCTCGTCACATCTAGGTGTAAGGCCATAATCCTCAACAGCCCGGCAAACCCTACCGGCGCTGTGTTTCCCGCGGAGCGGGTTAAAGCCCGGGTAGACTTTGCTGCTCGACATGATCTCTATCTCATAGCTGATGAGGTGTATGAGCAGCTCGTTTTCGAGGCTGAGCATGTCAGCCCCGGGAGGTTTGACCGTGATGGTCGCGTCGTGGGGGTACATAGCTTCTCAAAGACGTATGCGATGACCGGTTGGCGAGTCGGCTATGCGGTTGCGTCCCGCTCAGTCGCTGAGCTCATAGCCAAGCTTCAGGAACCATATTTCTCGTGTGCATCTTCCGTATCCCAGAAGGCAGCCGAGGCGGCCCTGATGGGCTCTCAGGACTGTGTGGCCGAGATGCGCAGGCAATACCAGGAGCACAGAGATTTGGCCGCAAACCTGCTGACGGATGCCGGTTTGGCGTTTGTCAAACCGCAGGGAACATTCTACACTCTGGTGGATATCTCGCAGTTCGGATTTGACTCTTACACGTTTGCCGGAAGACTGCTGCAGGAAGCACGAGTCGCTGTGGCACCTGGTCGCACCTTTGGGCCCAGCGGCGATGGCTATATCAGAGTGTCTCTTGCCCCTACAGCGGCTGAGATCCGGGAAGGACTGACCAGGTTGGCCTCCTTTGTGGATGGCCTGCGTTGAGCAGTCCTCGAATGGCTGATTTCTTGGAACAGACCGTAGGGTTCCTGCATGAGATTCAGTGATCGTACGATACAGCTTTTGGGGGAGTGTATGTTCCTCGCAGATGTTCAAAGGAGGCCTAGTTGAAGTACGATGTCGTGACCTTGGGTGAGACAATGATTCGCCTGTCGCCCCCGAACAATCAAGTGATTGAACAGGCTGACTACTTGCACCTGAGGATTGGCGGAGCTGAGTCTAATGTAGCCGTGGACTTGGCGAGGCTGGGGCTGAGGACTGCGTGGCTGTCCAGATTGGTTGATAACCCTTTGGGGCGGAGGGTCGCCAATGAGATAAGGGCACATGGTGTCGACACATCTCATGTTGTATGGACGCGGGAAGGCAGGGTCGGAACCTATTTTATAGAGTTTGGGAAGACGCCACGTCCCATCAGTGTGACTTATGATCGCGCCAGTTCCGCGATCACGTACCTCTCGCCCGAGGATATTGACTGGGACATTCTGTCTAATACCAGGATGGTTCACCTCACCGGCATCACCGTAGCTCTTAGCGACAGTTGCGCGCAAGTGGTCGATCTGATGATTGACCGTGCGCGGGAGGCGAATGTCGATGTGTCGTTTGACGTCAACTATCGAAGCAAATTGTGGCCCCCTGACTTGGCAGCTGACAAACTGAAGCCTATTTGCGCTAAGACCGATATTCTAATCCTGAACTCACGAGATGCCGAGGTGCTGTTCGGGTGCGAGTCTCAACTAGACCAGATGGTGGATTGTCTTAGCAGCATGTTCCCCGGCCAAACCATCGCTGTGACCATGGGTAGTCCAGGAGCCGTGTGTATCCATCGAGGTAGGGTCTACAGCGAGCCGCCATATCCAGCTGTTGAGGTGGACAGGGTGGGAACGGGCGACGCTTTCGCTTCTGGATTTCTCTTCGGTTATCTGGAGGGCAAAGACTGGCCTCTTTGCCTGAAGTCTGGAAATGCTTTGGCTGCCATCGCGTATTCCCTACCGGGAGACCTGGCGATCACAACCCGCGATGAGCTAGATGATCTCGTTGCGCGGGGAGGCCGTGCTGATATTCAGAGGTAGCAAGGACTAGCCTCTCAGACCCGGCCTTGTCACCCATGTGTCTTCGGACCTGTGCGGAACTGATCGCACCGGCTGTGAGCGCTGTTAGCTAGGAGGATGGGCAGCCCAGGGCAGAGCCTGGGACCCATTCATTATGTAGCGGGGCGGATGGTGGGATTAGAACCCACGATGTTCTGTTCGGGAGCTCGGCGTCACTTTGTTGGAGCGAATATTTCCGCCCTTAGGAGGGGAATTCTGGTGAAGGAAGGTATGAAATGGCAGATCAAGAAGTCAAAACATTCCTAGACAGTATGGAATTCATCGAGGGCCTCGGAGGAATTAGGCCGGATGAGATGACTTCCCAGGAACGGATGCGCAATCTACTTCAGGGCA
>JBFFDV010000127.1:0-7650 GCA_041559215.1 Anaerolineae bacterium
CACTTCAGCTAAAGGCGCCACTACCTTCCGCCAGGAGAAGACGCTGGCCCCGAAGCCATGCAGGAGTACCAGCGTAGGCTCACCCTGGCCAGCGATTTTATAGTGTACTTGCAGACCATCGACATCAATGAAGACGCTATCGGGATCGGCCAGTTGCTCCGGCGGCACGGTAGCTTGGAGTGGAGGCACCGGGATCAGAAAAGGGCCGATCAACAGAAGGCACAGGAACAGAGCCAGCAGAATCAAGAAGATGCGGAGCAAACGTCTCATCGATGTTTCCCTGTAATTCCTTATCCCGACCAGGTCATTGATGATACCGGTTGGTGATGGGCAGGCGGCGGTCTTTGCCGAAGGCTCGCGGCGTGATCTTGATCCCCGGAGGAGCCTGGCGGCGCTTGTACTCCGCCCGGTCCACCATGCGGATAATCCGGCGCACTGTCTCCTCGTCGAAGCCCAGGGCCACTATCTCGTCTACTCCTCGGTCCTCCTCTACGTATGCCTGCAAGATTGGGTCGAGTATCGCGTAGGGCCCCAGGGCGTCCTCATCCCTTTGATCTGGCTTCAGTTCGGCCGAAGGGGCCTTCTCCAGAACCCTCTGAGGAATGACCTCTCCTGACGCGTTGCGATACCGGGCCAATCTGTAGACCAGGCCCTTGGGCACATCCTTAAGAACCGCGAAGCCGCCAGCCATGTCGCCATAGAGAGTGCAGTAGCCAGTTGCTAGCTCGCTCTTGTTGCCCGTCGTCAATACGAGCCAGCCAAACTTATTGGAAAGGGCCATCAAAACGTTGCCTCTAATGCGCGCCTGGATATTCTCCTCCGTCACGCCCATCTCGGTACCGGCAAAGGGCTCGGCCAGCATGTCCAAATAAGACTGGAAGGTCTGGTCAATAGAAATAATCTGCAAATAGATGCCTAGATTGTCAGCCAGTTGATGGGCGTCTTCCAGGCTCGCCGGAGACGAGTAACGCGAGGGCATGAAGACCCCTTTGACGTTGTCTGGGCCCAGGGCATCGACGGCGATGGCCGCCGTCAGTGAGGAATCAATCCCTCCCGAAAGGCCGATGACAACTTGCCGAAAGCCGTTCTTATGGACGTAGTCGCGCGTACCAAGGATCAGAGCCTTATAGATCTCAGCCTCACCCTCTAGTCGAGATTCGATTCGAGCCTGTAGTGGCGGCTTCCCCATCTCCTCCCCCGTCTCGGGAAGCATCAACAGCTCAACGTGCTCAGAATCGGCCAGGTGCTCCTTGCGTCGCCGTGGATCATGGAGCCGCTGGCGGAATACTCCCTGCAAGTTCAGGTCAGCCACCAGTAGATCCTCCTCAAACTGCCGGGCGCGTGCTACCACCTCTCCCCGCTCGTCGAAGATCACGCTTCCACCATCGAAGACCAGTTCGTCTTGGCCGCCCACCAGGTTGCAGAAAGCGACGGCAACCACGCCGTCCGCTGCACGGGTGGAGAGCATTCGCTCGCGGGCGAGCCCCCTCCCAGCGTGATAGGGCGAGGCGGAGATGTTGACCACTAGTTGCGCCCCAGCTAGGGCTTGGGCCTCGGTGGGGCCAGCCGGATACCAGATGTCCTCGCAGATGTTGACTCCGACCAATGATCCTTTCAGGCCGAAGACGAGAAGACGATCCCCAGCATGGAAGTATCGTTCCTCGTCGAAGACACCGTAGTTGGGCAGGTAGATCTTGTGGCAGATGCCTGCCACGCGACCATCGTGCAGGATCGCCGCAGCATTGTACGTGTCCTCCTCCCTGTCCACGAAGCCCACAATGGCGGTCATACCCGTGGTCGCCCCAGCAACCTGCTTCAGGCAGGCCAGGCTGGCTTCGATGAAACTGGCCTTGAGCAGGAGATCCTCGGGTGGATAACCGGGAATAACGAGTTCAGGGAAAGCGAGCAGATCCACCCCTAGCTCTCTGGCCCGGTCCACATACTTCAAAACCTTTTCTGTATTGCCGTCCAGGTCACCGACAGTGGGGTTGACCTGGGCCAAGCCGATGCGCAACTGGTCCATGGAACGAACCTCACCCCGTGCAAAAATAAAGTCCGCCAAGCAGGCAACAGCGACAGCCTCTTCCGGAAAAGATCGGAAATATCCGCAACCGATTATAACATTGGGCACAAGTGGGGTCAAACCAGAGAGAACGATGGCGTTGCGCAGCAAAAGCCCGGGATGCACCAGGGGCCTGTGCCCAACCGCTGCGCAAGCCTAACGATGCTGACAAGAAGCTGTAACTCTACGTGGAGACTTGGAATTCAGATGATCGCATAGAAGAGACGTGCGTAGTTATGGCCTATGTCTGGACCTTCTGCGCACGCGCAAATGCAGTCGGCTGCAGCTATCCGTTGGGCGCCCTCAGCTTTCTTCTCAAGAGTCAACACCACTTTGGTGGTCTTCTGGTGATGAACCACACGCAGGCCAGAGCCAACGTCAATACCAACAGGGCTGCGCCGTAACACAAGTAGTAGCGTTCACTTCAGTTATGAGACCTAACTGCGAGCACCTTGCCAGCGCCGCGTATCGAGAAAGAAGCAAGCCTTCTTTAACAGAGGAGGGTCGTTAGAGCCGCTTCCCGATATAGACCTAACAGAGTAAGCCCGAACGTGGACACAGCGCATAACCTTCACTGAGTTTCGGATTTGAAGGTTACGTTCAATTGGGGTTGATCGTTCACCTCTAGATGAAAGATGTCAGGGCGCGAGTAGTGACCATCTATGTCGAGAAGGAGCCGGCCCCGAGTGACGAGTTCCGGTTGTATTTCAGCATAAATGATACAAGGCTCGTCATATACCGGGCCTTTGAGGTAGTGAGAATTGGGAGCGATAACCGCACTTCCCCCTTTCATGACTAGACGGTCTTCTCCCCCGGGGATCGCTTCCAGAAGTTCAAGCGCCTCGCTGTCTGGTCGGCCCAGGGAATTGAAACCTTCGATGATCTCGCCCCGGCTCAGAACAGAGCCCGCAGCGAGTACAAAGCACTGGCCCTCAAAAGCGTAATGCCTGCTGGCAAGTTGGTGAAGCTCTTGCACCGACGGCCATTGAGCGACGTGAAGGATCTCTTGTTTGGCGTGCATGGCAGCCCTAGCTAAAGGCATCCAATGCTCCCAACAGATCAAACCACCCAGTATTCCGTACTTAGTGTTCAATGCACTGAGTGTACTCCCATCTCCTCGCCCCCAGATCATCCGCTCAGTGTAGGTGGGCATGAGCTTGCGGTGTACTTGGAATTCCCTCCCGTCTCTGCTGACGTGAATCATTGTGTTATACAAACTACCCCCCAGGCGCTCGTGGGCGCCCATGACTATGTACGTACCGGCTTCCCGGGCGATGGCGAGCAATCGGTCGAGGTGCTTGCCTGGTATAGAGACGGAATTCTCGACCAGCAACTGGTACAGTGCTTTTGCCGGAGGATAATCCCACAGTGCAGCTTTGGGCGAAGAATCCACCCATACAGGATAGCCGGCCAGCCAGGTTTCAGGAAAGGCGATCACTTTCGCCCCCTCGTTCGCCGCTTCCTCGATAAGGGTAGACGCCTTCTCCAAGCTCGCCTCGATATTCAAGAACACGGGGCCATGTTGAATAATGGCCACCTTGAAGGAACGAACTGTGTCGGATGAATTCATGTCAGTTTCCACCCCCTTGAAAAACTCGGGCCGCCTAAAGGCAAGCTAGCCCACGCTGCCTGCGTTGTGGCTGCAACGAGCATTAGGCGACTCCACTCCACAGCTGGATCAACACATAGCAACCGCTAACCAACAGTATGACTATATAAAGGAACAAAATTAAGAACAGTCTGCGAAGGAAACTGCTTTTTATCGTCTTGTGGCGAAATAGCTGGACTGCCGCAAGTGCGCTGAATACGCCTCCAGCGAGACTGAGTTCGTGTAACACTCTCTCAGGCACACGCGTGCGCCTCGAGCCAGAGATGGTCTTGTCATACCCATACGTGGCAAATGTGACCAAGGTTATGGCGATCAGCCACGACAGTGCAAAGATGGCGGCTAACCACAACAGTACAAAGCCGAATCGGTTGACATACCACCAGATGATTGGAGCCGCCAATACAATGGCCAGCCCACAGGCCGGCCCGAAAGTCAGCAAACGAAAGCGATGCATCGGATTTGCCCACCATGAGAACTGCCTGAGCCCGCGCGAACGCGCAGGCCTGGCAGTGCGTGTTCCTTGGCTGACTGGCGAGCCGACACTTCGGTCTGCGCCTGCCCGTTCTCGCCTGCTAGAAGACGCCTTTACTGGAAGAGCCACCGGCCTGCGCATCTCGGAATCACGATCGCGCCTTCGCAGTGACCTGCATCCCCTGCAACGCTTGGGAGGGGTAAGCCCATGCTCTCGAAAGTATCGTTGCTCGCTGTGGCTCCAGATGAATATCTGGCCACACTCAACACACTTGATTCTCTGATCGGCCACAGAGTACCCCCTTGCTTCACTCCAAGTGCCCTCACCGGCACTAGTGCTGGTCCATCTCATACCAAGCCCGACTTCCCTAGATATCCAGGGCAGACGAATCTCACTGCGCTAAGTATACACCATCCTCCACCAAAAGGGACCGCAAGTGCGCTCTGTCAATCTCTCTCGGTGTCACCTTTTGTTTTACCGCCAAAGCAGATGCAACTCCTGCCGCTTGACCGGTCGCCAGACAAGGAGGTATCAGTCTCAGGCTGTTATGCATGATCAGATCAACGGATAGGCACCGGCCAGCGACGAGTAAGTTATCCACTTTTTCGGGCAAGAGACAGCCAAAGGGGACGTTTATCAGCGGTTCACTTTCCGTTCCTGGCGAGCAGGTAGCAATAATATCGTCGAACTTCTTGCCGCGAATCCACTCCTCCTTGGTCAGTCTATGCTCGCCCTTGAGCCTACGACTGCCCCGAGTGCCAAGTTGCGGGGCTGTGTCGAGGAGAAATGCCTTCTCAAAACCGGGCATATTCTTCTTGAAGAACCCCACGGTCGCCAGCGCCGTTTCTCGCCTTTCCTTTTCAGCGCGGGTCAACTCTTCGATGCTCAGTGCATCTTTCGTAGGGACAGCGTTGTTAAACCAAACAACGGAATCTACCACAGTCCTATAGTATATCCGATTGAATCCACCCACTCCCCCTGCCGTTCCGCCGCTCTTCGCCAGTTCCTTCAACAGCGCTTCGAACTCCTCGGCGTTCTGCTCAGCGAAGGCGTCTGCCCTATCTACGTCCACTCCTCCTACTCTGAATACGAGTCCCAGGGGAAGGTCCTGCCTCTCGAAATCAGCTCCGGCATAGGCGACCACGTCACCATCCCCTGTGCAATCAATGGTTACTTTAGCCAGAACTGCAAGGCGGCCCGATTTACTCTCAAGTACCACCCCGCGAACGCTTCTGTCACATACTATCGCCGAGCATGCCCAGCAATGGAACAAGGTCTTCACGCCCGCCTCGTCCAAGAGTCGCGCCCCTACGATCTTCAAATACTCCGGGTCGATTACGGGGCTATATCTGACCCTTCGTGATTGTGGCCCTACTGCGCCGGTGCGGCTCCATTTCGTGACTAACTCCGCATCTTTGGAACCCCACGCGTCCTTCGGCGGGTAGATCACCGCTCCCAGGCTGTCCAGTTTCTCAACGATCTCTTGTGCAATTCCTCTGACAATATGCTCACCCTCGTCATTGCCCATCCTATCGAGCATAAGTACTAGGCCTCCCGTGGCCATACCTCCCACGTATCCGTACCGCTCCATAAGAAGAACTTTGGCCCCGTGACGGGCAGCCGCAATCGCTGCCCCAAGTCCCGCAGGCCCCGCCCCAACCACGACTACATCAACTTCGGCAATCACAGGCACCTCACGTGCAGGTTCAGTGATGTTCCGCTCGTACCGTTCCAATTTGCGCCCTCCTATCGACAGCTTTCTCTGTGGTAGGCCGTTCTTAAGCGGATCCGAGGATACTATTGGCATGTAACGGATGAATGGGAAACCACTAACGAACTGTCCATAGAGGAACTTACGCAGCCAGTCATCGATCCCTAGGCGATTCCCCTGCGAACGTCTTCCACTCTTCTTCAGCAGCCGCTCCGCCGTCGAATAGATTCTACCACAAGCTGGAGGAAAAGCCAGACACCTAAAAGTGTTACCACGCAGCACCTTTGACACGCCATCTCATCGAATGTATAATGTCTTGGCTTGTTTACAGATCCTGGCGAGCTCACCTGTGGGCGTGAGGCATCTCGCCGAGACACGCTATAATCGACAGAACCGCTACCGCTTTCGTCGGAGGATCTCTGGGGAGGCGACATGAACGCGTTGGTCATCTACGACTCGACATTTGGAAATACGGAGCAAATCGCGCGCGCGATTTCTGATACGCTCGGAGAGCGAGCGTCGGTGGGACTCCTCAGAGTTGGAAAAGCTGGCACCTCTGATCTTGAAGGGTTAGACCTGCTGGTGCTGGGTTGCCCGACACAGCGCCACAAGCCCACGCCAGCTATCCAGGCCTTCCTCGGGAGCATCCCCCGCGGATCCTTGCACGAGTTGCCGGCAGCTGCCTTTGGCACTCGTTACCGCAAGTCCAGATTGCTGACGGGCTCCGCTGCGAGGTCAATCGCTAAGAAGCTCAAGAAAGCAGGGGCCTCGCTACTCCTGCCAGCCGAGAGCTTCTTCGTCGTGGGCAGGGAGGGACCTCTGGAGGAAGGTGAATTCCAGCGCGCGACAGATTGGGCGCGAGAGGTTCTCAAGAGGTTCGAGACACAAGGTGGATAATGCCGGTCTCGGCAGACGCCGGGCAGCGACCGGGCTCTGTCTTTGGGCAGATACAAGGCTAGACCGATCTATGTACGTGTGAACTGCCAGATAGGAGAAAGATCATGACTAGGACAATGCTAGAAACACGCAATCTGGTGAAGCGGTACAATGGTTTCACCGCGGTGGACAATCTCTCCTTCGAGGTGTACAAGGGGGAGATTTTCGGTATGCTGGGGCCGAACGGGGCGGGGAAAACCACCGCCATCCGCACCATCATGGACATCTTCAAGCCCGACGAGGGCATAATAGAGGTGCTTGGAGAGCCACCAGGGGTGGTCCGGAGGCGGATCGGCTACCTACCCGAGGAGCGAGGCCTCTACCAGGAACTCAAGGTACTCGATGTCTTGGTCTACCTAGCTGAACTGAAAGGCACATCGCGGTCCGTCGCCCGTGAGCGGGCTTCGACCTGGCTGGAGCGGGTGGAGCTGAGCGACTGGGCAGGCCGGAAGGTCCAGGATCTGAGCCGGGGAATGCAGCAGAAGCTCCAGTTTGTGGCCAGCATGGTCCACGATCCGGAACTGCTCATCCTCGATGAGCCTTTCCAGGGACTGGACCCGATTAACGTAGATCTGCTGAAAGGATTGGTGCGAGAACTGCAGCGCGCGGGCAAAACGGTGATGCTCAGCTCCCACCAGATGAACCTGGTGGAGGTGCTCTGCGACCGCATCCTGCTCATTGATGAGGGACAGGCGGTGCTCTACGGCCCCCTGAAGGAAATCAAGCGTCGCCACTCTCCCAAGGCCGTGCGTCTGCGCACCTCTGCCCGCCTGGATGCACTACCAGGGGTGGCACGAATGGAGCAGCGCGATGACGCCTTCACCCTCACCCTGGAGGGTATCACACCGCAGGATTTGCTG
>JBFFDV010000128.1:0-7620 GCA_041559215.1 Anaerolineae bacterium
AACGACGATATCGCCTGGGGGATGACTAATTGTAACCCGGATGTCCAGGACTTGTACATCGAGAAGATAAACCCGAATAACCTCGACCAGTACGAATATCTGAACCAGTGGCTGGATATGGAGACCATCGAAGAAGTGATACAGGTGAAAGGTGAGGAGACGGTAGTGGAACGGGTACGCCTGACTCGCCACGGCCCCATCATCACCCCTGTGGTCGAGGACCTGACCCAGGTCATAGCTTTTCGCTGGACTGCGCTGGAGCCCAACCGTATCGTAGACTCACTAGTCCTGCTCGACAAAGCCAGTAACTGGGAGGAGTTCAGGGCTGCCATGGCGCTGTGGGCTGTTCCCTCCCAGAACTTCGTCTATGCCGATAGGGAGGGCAATATCGGCTATCAAACGCCGGGCCTGGTCCCCATACGGGTGGAAGGACATACCGGGCTTCTCCCCGTGCCAGGCTGGACTGGGGAATACGAGTGGCAGGGGTACATCCCCTTCGAGGAGTTGCCCACTGTCCTCAACCCTTCTACCCATTTCATCGTCACCGCCAATAACAAGGTGGTGGGCGACAGCTATCCTCACCGCCTGGCATACGATTATGCCGTCGGCCATCGGGCTGAGCGTATCACCACCCTGCTTGGGGAGAAAGACATGCTCTCGGTACTGGACTTCCAGCGCATCCACGGCGATACGTACTCGATCCCCGGCGAGATCTTCACCCCTTATGTCCTGCAAATCAAGCCCGAGGGCTTCCTGCAAGAGAGGGCGTTGAACGAGATAAGGGATTGGGATTACTATAACGACCGAGACAGCACCGGCGCGGCCATCTTGGAGGTATTCTACCTGAAGCTGGTGGAGAACACCTTTGCCGATGAACTGGGCGAGGAACTCTTCGCCGAGTATGTGGGGGCTGATACCTGGCATCATATCGCCCTCGAGGACATGATCGAGGAGACTGACAACCCGTGGTTCGACGATGTGAACACGCCAGAGAGGGAGACCAGGGACGATATCGTCCTTCGCGCCTTCGCCGATGCCCTCGACTATCTGGGCAATAAGTTCGGCGATGTGCCTCATACCTGGGAATGGGGACGACTGCATGCCATAACCTTCGTCCATCAGCCACTGGGGCAATCCGGCATCGCGCCCCTGGAGATGATCTTCAATCGAGGCCCCGTTGAGGTTGGGGGCTCTGACTACACTGTAAACGCGGCCAGCTACGATCCTGAGGAGCCCTTCGCCACCGTGCACGGTGTGTCTCAGCGGCTCATCGTAGACCTGAGCAACCTGGACAACTCCCTGAGCACCCACACTGTCGGCCAATCGGGGCTGCCTTTCAACAAGCATTACGATGATATGATCGCCTTGTGGCAAGGCGTGCAGTATCACCCTCTGCTCTGGTCCAGAATAGTGGTGGAGCAAAATCAGGAGGGCTTGCTAATCTTGCAGCCGCAATGAGGACCTGTCCTGGGTCTATCGAAGGATGGTCGTGTGGATCCGCCTGTCACGCCTAGCTTGTCCCGACCTTACCAGACTGCACACCTTTGATATGAGAACGACAGATGAAGAGGAAGCGTGGTTTCTTTTTACTTCTCATCGTGGCCTTTTTAGCCGCGAGTTGTGGACCGCAGGGTATTGTACCCCCTGAGACAGCGGTGCCCTCCCCTTCAGTTTCCCCTGCCCTGCAGACCACGCCCGCAGCCACTCTGACCAGGGTCTCTCCTGTACCTGGAGAGGGAGGTGTGGTGACTGTCGGCCGGCAGGGAAGCGGAGATGGAGAGTTCCTCAGCCCGCAGGGGCTGGCCCTCGATGAAACGGGCAACATCTATGTGGCCGATACGGGCAACGCCCGCGTGCAGATCTTCGACCCGCAAGGCCAGTTATTGATGGTCATCGCCGACGAGCGCTTCATGGGACCACGATATGTCGCCTTCGACGATGTGGGTCGGATCTATGTCACAGATCTCTCCGAGAAGTTACATGTCTTCAACGTCAGGGGCGAACCCTTGCAAAGCTTTGGGAGCGAGGGCTCCCTTCCCAGCCAGTTCTCTGGCATCGCCGACCTGGCCCTTGATGCAGCGGGGGAGTTGCATGTTGTGGACAGCGGCAACGGTAGGGTGCAGAAGTTCAGTCTGCTCAGTGGCCTCCTCTTCACTTTTGGTGATGAGGGCGAGCAAGTGGAGCTGCTGAGTCGTCCTGAAGGCATCGCCTTGGACGCAGAGGGCAATGTCTATGTCAGCGACGCCGGAACCCAACGGATTCAGAAATACGCCCCTGGTGGCACCTTTCTGCAAAGCTTGCGTGTGGAAGTAGTGGAACCCCGTGATCTAGCAGTTGACCAGCAGGGGAATATCTATGTTAGCGATGGAGGCCAAGGCCTAATACACGTTTTCGACAGTCGGGGCCGTCTCTTGATGGAGTTGGGAAGAGGGCAATTGGCTGACCCCTGGGGCATCGCTGTCGATGAAGGTGGAAGGGTATTTGTAGCTGATGCCGGCAATCATCAGCTCTGGATCTTCCCACCGGCAGAGGAAGTGCCGACTCCTGTGCCCACCCCTACCTCGGAGGCCTCTCCTGCCCCCACTCTGCCTCCCATAGAGGGTGCAGCGCCCTGGCCTATGTATGGGGGCGACGCCCAGCACACCGGCCGCAGCCTGGCCGAGGGGCCTCCCAGCCCCAGCCTGAAATGGATGTTCCGCGCGGGGATTCTCGCGAACTCCCCGGCTGTCGGCGCTGATGGGAATGTCTACTTTGGGTCCCTGGACGGCAATCTATATGCTCTGAGTGCCGGAGGAATCGAAACTTGGCGGGCCGCATTCGGGCAGATCAGCGGCGTGCCGGCCATAAGCGAGGAGGGCGTAATCCATGTGGGCGTGGCCTCTCCGGTGGAAGAGATGTTCTACGCCTTCAACCGCGATGGCAGCATAGCCTGGGCGTATCATATCGAATCTCACACCGTTGAGAGTTCGCCCATCATCGGACCTGATGGGACGATCTATCTGGCGGCCAGCAATCCCCTGACCGCTGGGGGCGCGTTGGTTGCTCTGAACCCCGATGGGAGCGAGAGGTGGCGCTACGACGTCGGATCACGCCTCCCCTCCGCTCCCGCCCTGGGGCCCGATGGCACTGTGTATGTAGGAGCTCGAAACGGCAATTTGTATGCGGTCAACCCTGATGGCAGCCTCAAGTGGCAGACCAGTCTAGGCGCTGTCAGTTCCAGCGCCGCTGTAGGAAGCGAAGGCACTGTATATCTGGGTGCTGGCTCCAGCTACCAGGCGTTGAACCCCGCCGACGGCAGGCAGCTATGGGTCTTCTCTCCCGTGGATGGACAGGCACATTCCACGCCCGCACTGGGCCGCAGAGAAAGGGTCTATCTCACCTCCAATAGTAATGAGCTGTACGCCCTTGACCCCGACGGAACGCTGGTTTGGACTTTCTCGGCCGAGGAAGAGGAGGAGAAGAAGGTCCATTTCAGTTCGCCCATTACGCTGGACGGGGCGTCGGTGATGTACGTGGGAACGGAGGAGGGGGAACTCTTCGCCGTGAACCCTGATGGAAGCCTGCGCTGGCGCTTCCCTCTGCCGGAGGGAGGTGCTGTTCTCGTGGGCCCAGCCATCGGCCGCGATGGCACCCTGTACGTGGGAGCAGGCAGCAACCTCTACGCTGTGGGGCGATAGAAAGCTCTGGCTGACCGGAGCTACGTGAGCCGCAGAGCGCCCTTGAGGTAACCAGCCCCCACAGCTTGTCGCAACAGCGTGACGCCATAGATCGTCCATGGGGGAAGGGTACAGGCGATGGAGTTTGTGATTGGCAACGTTTCTTCAATATAGCGAACTGCTGATAAGTGCGAGCAAAACGTAAGGTCTACCGCGAGGCGATGAGGTGGATTTCGAGCTTCTGGCAACCTCCTTAATTTCAAATTTGCCGCCATTGGGCTGGCAAAGCGCGCATCCATGAGCAGCCGCAGAGCTGTCTTTCTGGATTTGCAGGGAACCTTGGGCGGTGAAGGGATGGGGGACATCCTGGATTTCTCCTTCTATCCGTTCTCCATCTCTGCGATCAAGCTGCTCAACGAAGCCAATCTGATGGTCATCGTTGTCACTAATCAGAGCCACATTTCGAAGGGGTACTTCACCTATGATCACTTTGATAGGCGTGTTGATGAGTTGAAGCAGGAGCTGGCAGAGCACGAGGCAGAACTCGATGCCGTCTACTGCTGTCCTCACACAAGCGAGGACAACTGTACTTGCAGGAAGCCACTGCCAGGGATGCTCTTGCAGGCACAGAGGGAACTCGGCCTCGATCTGACCGAGTGCTATCTTGTCGGAGATACGGGTGCGTGGGACATGATGCTGGCACGATCGGTCGGATCCAAAGCGATTCTGGTGCGCACCGGGCTGGGCGAAGGATCGCTTGGGGAGTACCGACACTTATGGGCCGAAATCGAACCGGACTTCGTGGCAGAAAATCTCTTGGAGGCGGCTGGCTGGATTGTAGAGTCGGAACGGAAGCTACAGTCTAAGCGCAACGGTGACTGACTTGGCACATACCCTACTTGGTCAAATGTGTTCCTGTCAGTCGGGCACTGTGTGCATGCCGCGAGAGTTATTTGAGATGTCTATATGGGTACGAAGGGAGTGATAGAGATGCATAACAAGGGTGCCAACAAAGGAACATATGTACTTGCCGCCCTTCTCGGCGCGATTGGAGGTGGGCTCGCCGTGGCTGTTGCCACGCGGGCTATTCCTAAGATGATGTCGCAAATGATGGCTGGGATGATGCAGAATATGATGGCTCAAATGGGAGGGGGTGCTTGCGAACCAGGGGAGATGTGACGACGGATGATGGAGGGCTTCGGCGAAGCCCATGACGAGTAGGGACAGAACGTACAAACTTGTCTTGACCATAGCAGCCAGATGCGGTATAATTGGCCTTGAGTGAAGTCGGACGAAACGACTGGTGGAGACCTTGTTGTCAAAGGTGATTTCGGCCAGCACCAGCTTATCAGCCCGCGGTTTACTGTACCGGATTCAGGAAAGAGGCCAGTCTAAAGCAAATTTTACGGTGACTGTTAGGCCCGGGGTTGTGGTTCAGCCCGAGGGTGGTTAGGCAAAGCTAGCGGAAATGTGAAGTGTTGTAATAGATAAGGAGGTGCGAGATGCAAAGGACAAAATGGAGAGACGTTGTGGAAGTTGTGGTGAGCATAGTTGTTTGCCAGGGTGCCGGGTTGATCGGCAGCTTGGCGACGTTCCCATCAATTCCTACCTGGTACGCGAGTCTGGACAAGCCACCTTTCAATCCCCCAAACTGGGTATTCGGCCCGGTTTGGACGACGCTGTATACGCTGATGGGAATAGCGGCATTTCTCGTGTGGCGCAAGGGGATCAGAGATCGGCAGGTGAAGATAGCCCTGGCCATCTTCGTCGTTCAGTTGGTCCTGAATGTCTTGTGGTCGGTGGTATTCTTCGGGCTCCATGCCCTTCTTGGCGGGTTTATCATAATTCTAGTTCTCTGGGTCGCCATATTGCTGTCGATCATAACCTTCTTCAGGCTATCAAAGGCAGCAGGAGCATTGCTCATACCTTACATCCTGTGGGTAAGTTTCGCGACGCTGCTCAACTTCTCCCTTTGGAGACTCAATATGTGAGATCGGAGAGGGCGATGTGATCCAACAAGAGAGAGTAAAGCCTCTCAACCGAAAAGGGATTGCCGAAGGGAGATACGTTCTCTACTGGATGCAAGCATCTCCGAGAACCGAATATAACCACGCCCTTGAGTATGCCATCCTGGAAGCCAACGATCTGAATAAGCCCCTCCTCGTGTTCTTCGGATTGACCGAGAACTTCCCTGAGGCCAATGAAAGGCATTACTACTTCATGCTGCAGGGCCTCAGAGAGGTTCAGTCGTCCCTACGTGAGAGAGGCATAATGATGGCTATCTGGCAGATATCGCCGGAGTTTGGGGCGTTAGAGCTGGCGAAGGAAGCCTGTCTGGTCGTGGTGGACGGTGGTTACTTGAGAATCCAGAAACAATGGCGTAAGTATGCGGCAGAGCGGATTGACCGGTCCCTCGTTCAGGTTGAGAGTGATGTCATTGTTCCCGTTGAGGAAGCATCTCCAAAAGAGGAGTATGCTGCCGCCACCTTCAGGCCCAAGATAAGCAGAAAACTGGACTACTACCTTCTACCACTGAGGGAGAATTACCCCAGGATAGATTCTCTGGACCTTGAATTTGATTCCTTTGATGTCCAAGACGTAGAAAAGGCGATCTCCCTTCTCGATATCGACCGAGATGTGAAACCGATAGACGACTTCCATGGGGGCACAAGGGAGGCTAAGAAGCATCTCCAAGACTTCTTGAAGGACAAACTGGATCAGTATGCGGAACTCAGAAATGACCCCACCCAGGATTACCTCTCCAACATGAGTCCCTATCTCCACTTCGGACAGATCTCCCCTCTCTATATCGCTTTGCAGGTCCTGGCAACCGATAGTCCAGGAAAGGACGCTTATCTTGAGGAACTCATCGTCAGAAGGGAGTTGAGCATTAACTACGCTTATTACAGCGACCAATATGACAGTTTGGACGGACTCCCCGATTGGACAAAGAAAACCCTCAGAGAGCACGCAGCGGACTCTAGGGAGTACGTGTACACTTTGGGCGATTTCGAAGAAGCCAGGACGCATGACCCCTACTGGAACGCGGCGCAAAAGGAGATGGTCCATCAGGGTAAGATGCATGGCTATATGCGGATGTACTGGGGCAAGAAGATTCTGGAGTGGATGGAGAAGCCCGAGGAGGCGTTTCGAATAGCTCTTTATCTGAATAACAAATATGAACTGGACGGCAGGGATGCCAACGGATTCACGGGCGTTGCCTGGTGCTTTGGAAAGCATGATCGGCCATGGGGCGAAAGACCGATATTTGGCAAAGTCAGGTACATGAGCGCAAACGGGCTTCGCCGCAAATTCGACGCTGATGGGTATGTGAAAAAAGTAGAGGCCCTGCATGCCCTCGAACCATAGAGTCCCTGTCGGGGCAGGCCAGGCGCGCTTCCGGGACACACATCTCTAGGGCACATGAATTGGCTCACAAGGCTGACCCAGCGTGAATATAGCGAGACGCAGCGAATCATCACCCTGCTCTTTGGGCAGATATTCTTCTGGATAGGTTTTCCCCTCTTTATCTTTGTGGGGGCATCCTTCATCGATGACTGGTTCCATCTTCCAAGGTTTGTCTACGGCCCTGTAAACCCCATTATCGCTCTGCTCCTCATCGTCCCGGGGTGGTTGTTGGCTGAGTGGGCTGTGCAAGTTCAGTTCTCTCTTGGCAAGGGAACTCCAATACCTTTCGTGGCCACTCGCAGGCTCATAGTAGAGAGGCCTTACACCTACTGTCGTAACCCCATGGCCTTGGGTACGACTATGGTTTATCTGGGCATCGCCATCTGGATCGGCTCCCTTTCAGCGGTGGTGCTAGCTTCGATCTATCCAAGCTTTATTCTGCTATACACTAAGTTGGTTGAGGAAAGAGAACTGGAGAGACGGTTTGGTGTGGAGTACTTGGAATACAAGAGGAGAACCCCTTTTGTGCTTCCTCGCTTCTGGAAAGGGCATCGAA
>JBFFDV010000129.1:0-7590 GCA_041559215.1 Anaerolineae bacterium
ACCGTCTTCGCGACCACCGACGCCATCCACAAATTGAATTCCGGCTACAGGTTGGAAGACGTGCTAATGGGCGTGTGCAGCGGCCTCGTACGGAACTATCTGGCCATGCTATACCGAAAGGTAAGCCCGCCTCCCTACACCTTCCAGGGCGCCACGAGCAAGAATGTGGCCCTCAGATACGCGCTGGAGCAGCAACTGGGCGCGGACGTGATCGTACCGCCCCATGCTGAGTCCCTGGGGGCCATCGGTGCAGCAATTCTAGCCATGGAGAATCGCCCTGCCCAGACGCAGTTCAAGGGCTTCCAACTGGCAGAGTTCGACTATCAGATCAGCTCCTTTGTCTGCCAGGACTGCGAGAATCACTGTGAGATAACGCAGATCATGCAGAGCGGCGAGCCCATCGCCAGCAACGGTTCCCGATGTGGGAAGCTGAACTTCTAGGGGGGGGCAGTGCTGGACCTAAAATCCGTTGGAGGTAATTCTCCGTGTCGGTTTGCCTGTCCTGGCTGCCGCCAGGCAGGCCAGGGAATCCCACCCGCCCTATACCACAATATATCGCGACCAGCCACTGAACTTGCCCCCTATTTGGAACCACCGAAGTTCTGCCACCATGGCTATCTCCCTTTAGAGGACAGAATCACCCATTAGTTCTACTTGCCATCCTTCTGACCTACAAGACCAGCTACTCCGCCCCTTAAACACGGACTGACTGCTGGAGTTCCGCCCTCTCCTGGGCAGTTCTATGGGGTCCACGCAACCAAGATTTTTAAGGCTTAACATCTTGACAAAACTTCGTTTTCAGTGTATAATGTAGGTAACGATACCGGTAACGTTACCGAATTGAAGCCGGAAAGCTGAGGCAAGCATCCCCCATGAAGCGCCCCAGGAGCACCGTGACGATTCAGGATGTGGCTAAGACCGCTGGCGTGTCCATCTCAACTGTGTCTCGAGTGCTAAACCACAAGGATGATGTCGCCCCTGAAACCTATGAAAAGGTACAGAAAGTCATCGACCAGTTGGGGTATCGCCCCAGCAAACTCGCTCGCAGCCTGGTCCAGGGGCGTAGCTTCACATTGGGTGTTGTGGGCTGGGGTTTGGAATACTTTGGCCCCTCGCGCACTCTATCAGGCATCGAGCAAGAGGCAAGTGAATTGGGCTATGTCCTCCTCTTGAGTCTGATGCGCCAGCCGGGGAACAGTGATGTCGGCCCACTATTGCATGATGTGCTCGCCCGGCAGGTGGATGGTATCGTCTGGGCTGTGCCTGAAATCGGCAGCAATCGAGACTGGATACGGGAGGAAGGCTCACGACTTCCTGTACCTGTGGTTTTTCTCAGCATGCAGCCCCAACCCGGTCTGTCTGTTGTGGCAGTCGACAATCGGAGCGCTAGTCGAATGGCCACTAGACACCTGCTTGATGCGGGTTACCAAAACGTGGGGCTGATAACTGGCCCATTGGCTTGGTGGGAGGCTCGTCAACGGCAGTCTGGGTGGCAAGACGCGCTCGAGGAAGCAGGGATGCCCGTCGAGGGTAACCTCGTCGTTGAGGGAGATTGGAAGGCAGCAAGTGGAGAGCGAGGCCTGCACCGACTGCTGGATCAGCGCCCAGATCTAGACGCCGTGTTTGTCTCTAACGACCAAATGGCCTTGGGCGCACTACAGGCAGCGCGCAAATTGGGTGTGCGGGTGCCGGAGGATTTGGGGCTAGTTGGCTTTGATGATATCCCCGAGTCTGTGTATTTCTATCCCCCACTATCCACGGTACGGCAGGATATGGTTGAGCTAGGTCGTTGCGCTGTGAGAGAACTTGGCCGCATGATAGAGACAATCCAGCAAGGTAACGCGGTTGTTGAGCCCAAAAACATCTTACTCAAACCAGAGTTGATTATCCGAGAAAGCTCTCTTGTTCCGAAACCAACGGAGTAGGCGGTGGAGGAGGGAGCGAAAAACTCGAGTCCAACACATGGAATTGCATCGCTGGCATAGACTCTGGCACAGTCGGCGATGTGAAGTGGTTCCAATAGGCCGGGGAGATGGCTAGAGGTGTTCTCTGGCCTGTAGCGAATCAAGCAACCTTGGCCCGGGCTGGCTGCGTACTGCGGGAAGTGGCGCGAGCCCCTGATAGGGTTTGAGAAAGGAGGTGAGGATAGCCTAGTCGAAGACGTTGTAGTTTCACCTACTGTTCTGTTGTTCACGCGTTGGGCTTTCCTAAGAGGTATGCAGCGAAGAAGCCCAACCAAGCTTCGGAAAGGAGAGAGAAATGAGTGCAAAGAAACTCAATTGGCTAGTCTGTAGCCTCGTCGTTGTGTTCCTGCTGGTTGCCGGTTGCGCGCCGGCGCCAGCGCCGCCGGCTGGGGAGACGCCCGAAGCCGCGCCCGCCGCAGGCAAGACTTGTGAGGGGGTGAAGATCGTCTTCTTCCCCGGTGGGCCGCCAGGGGGTCCCTTCGGCACTGTCGTCTATAATGGAGCAGTTGCAGCCGCAGCGGACCTGGGGGCCGATGTGGAATACATCTTCTCGGACTGGGATACGCAGAAGATGATCAGCCAATTCAAGGAGGCTGCGGCCACCAACCCCGACGGGATCGCCGTCATGGGCCACCCGGGACCAGACGCTTTTGGCCCCTTGGTGGATGACGCCGTGTCCAAGGGGATCATCGTAACCAGCCAGAACACCACCCTGCCCCCAATCGAGGAGAAGCACAAATCCGCGGGGTTCGGTTACGTAGGGCAAGAACTGTATGCGTCTGGCTATTTGCTGGGCAAAGACGCCATCAAGAGGACCGGCCTTGGAGAAGGTGATCGGGCCATGGTCTGGGGGCTTCTGGCCGAACCGACCCGCGGGTTGAGGACACAGGGCGTGATAGATGCCTTGGAAGAAGCGGGGATGACCGTCGACTACATAGAGATTGACAAGGCTACAAACGCTGATGCAACAGCGGGCACCCCGGTCTTCACTGGCTATGTCTCCTCCAACCCTGACGTTAAGTTGGTCTGCACCGACCACGGAGCGCTGACATCTACCCTGGAGACCTATCTGACGGCGGCAGGCAAGGGCCCGGATGACATATACGCCATAGGATTTGACGTCTCGCCCGCTACACTAGAGGCGATTAGGGGCGGGTGGACTGACCTAGTGCTCGATCAGCAACCCTTCCTGCAAGGCTACCTGCCCATTGTGCAGATCTGCCTGACCGAGAAGTATGGATTCTCCGGTCTGCACATTGATACGGGCTCCGGCTTGATCAGCCAAGAGAACGTCGAAGCGCTGGCACCCCTTATTGAGCAGCAGATCCGGTAGGGGCATCTGCACTCTGGCTCCGCGGATCTATCAAAGCGGTAGTTTGCAGAAGGCGGTGCAGAACTAGAACCATGTGGGGCAAACGGCACCATGGTCCGAGTCGCATGCTCGCCGTAGTTTGAAGCATGTGGCGATTGTGTGGGCTCACAGGGGATATGTCTGGTGCCGTTTGCCTCCTTGCTCTACTACCTGGTTGCAGTTAGAATATAGTTTGCTGCCTCGAGAACTCCTCGACATGCGGCTGGTTCACCGTGGACTGCTACCAGTCGTCAGCAGATAGTCGTTCAAGGAGATCGTCTGATGGATTACATACTTGAAATGAGGAATATCTCTAAGCGTTTCGGGGAGGTTCAAGCCCTGCGCCAAGTTGACTTTGTAGTCGCTCGCAATGAAGTTGTGGGGTTGGTGGGCGATAACGGTGCTGGCAAGTCTACCCTAATCAAGATAGTTACTGGCTACCATACTCCGGACAGTGGCGAGGTATATTTCAATGGAAAGAGATTGGAGGGCCTGTCTGTCGCAGAAGCCCGAGGACTTGGAATCGAAACCGTTTATCAGGAACGCGCCTTGGCAAACCTCCAAACCCTGTGGAGGAACATATTCATGGGCCGAGAGCTAACCAATCGCTTTGGCTTACTTGATGTAAAAGGGATGGAGCGAGAAACAGAGAAACTGATGCTCAGCTCCATGGGCTTCACGTCAGCAGCCGTGGCGCCTGATGCGGTGGTCGGGACCTTTTCTGGGGGGGAAAAGCAGGGTGTATCCATTGTGAGAGCCCTCTACTTCCAGGCTGAACTCATCATTTTGGATGAGCCCACAATGGGTTTGTCTCTTTCGGAGACGAGGAAATGCTTGGAGTTCGTGCGCGGGATCAAGGAAGCGGGCAAATCCTGCATATTGATCGATCACAACATGTTTCATGTATATGCAGTAGCCGATAGGATTGTAGTGTTGGATCGGGGGGCAATTGCCGGTGAGTTTTTGACCAAAGATATCACCTTGGACGAACTTATGGAGAAGATGTACCGGGTGGCACAGACTGGAAGCCTGGACTGACACCAAGGTGACCCCCTGGAACGGAGATGATATCTCGCGTTGACGTGCAATAGTTTATATTGGTCAAAGGGGAGAAGGAAATGTCCTCTCGTACTGAAGATCCAGCCGCGGCTATCAGCCGAAGGCGGTTGTGGCGGGGCGGTCTGACCAGGTTTGGCCGCCGGTATGGCCCACAGATCGGCATAGTTGGCGTGTTTTTGGCTCTGTGGGCATTTTTCATCATAGGAGCGCCTCGGACGTTTCTTGCCCGCGAAATGTATGGCGCATTCATGTCTACCATACCGTTTTTTGCTATCATGGCTTTGCCGTTGACCATGGTAGTTATCGCCGGCGAGATAGATCTCTCCTTCGGCTCTATGATGGCCATAGGAGTGCTGGTATTCGTCAACGTTTTCGCGAGAACTGGGAATTTGGCACTGGCTTTTGTCTTTTTGCTGGTTACGGGATTCCTGGCAGGATTGCTGAACGGGATCATAGTGGTTAAGTTCGGAATCCCCTCGCTAGTGGCAACTATCGGTACGCAGTTCTTTTGGAGAGGAGTGGTGCTGGTTATCACAAACGGGCACCCGGCTTCTCTTGTGCCGCTGAAAGGCACGCTCCTACGTCAAGCACTGGTGGGTAGGTTGGCCGGTTACATACCCGCTCAGATGATCTGGACTGTTATTGTGGCAATACTTGTGTGGGTGCTTTTGAACCGCCACAGATTCGGTGCCCACGTCTATCTGGTTGGGGACAACAGGGAAAGCGCTGAGCTCATGGGTGTCAACGTTGACCGAACGAGGATGATAGTATTCGCTGTCGTCGGTCTTGCCGCGGCGTTCGCGGGCCTTTTAGCCAGCCTGGAGGTGAACTACTTCTGGGTTAATCTGGGTGAAGGGTATCTTCTGAGGACGCTAGCGTCCGTGTTCCTGGGCGGTACTTCGGTTTTCGGAGGAGTGGGGACCGTATTGGGGACCTTCATCGGATGTTTCATTATCGGTACTATAGAGGGCGGAACGGTGGCCATAGGCCTGACAGGGTTCTGGACGCAACTGATATATGGTCTGATCATCATCATCTCTATCTCGATGCACTCTCTGGTACGTACACGGCTGGCGGGTTCATAAACGCCTGGAGAGCCGCTGCTCGATGTGTGGCAGGCGAGCGAGTGGCGCAGGTTATGGGTCTGTAGAAAGGGTCAGCCACTTCCTGGCCTGCGGGCTCGCGAGTGCAGGTCAGTCTCACCCCCTGATCTGAGGGAACTTCGACAAACTGGAGAGCAGCCCGGTCCTCCTCTGCACAGTTGCACAGTTTGAGAGAAGGGTTGTTAGATGAAGCATCGAGATCGGGTGCTTATGGCCTTCAATCACGAGGAGCTCGATAGATGCCCGGTGCAAGCCAGTTCTATCTTCGAGTTCGCCTCGATGGGGCCTCTTACTGATACAACGACCATACTTAGAATACCGAGGAAGAGGTGATCATGAATTCACCTGTGTTGGGCTTAATCGTTGGCAATCGGGGCTTTTTCCCCGACCATCTCTGCAAGACCGGGCGCGAGACGATCCTGAGGGTGTTGGAGGAAGAGGGCATCGAAGCTGTTGCCCTTGAGCCGGACGATACCACCTTTGGCAGCGTGGAGAGCCTGACCGACGCTGAGAAGTGTGCTGTCCTCTTTGCGGAACACCGGAACGAGATCGATGGGGTGCTGGTGACCCTGCCCAATTTCGGCGACGAGCGCGGCGTCGCCAACGCCCTGCGCTGGGCCGATCTGAACGTGCCGGTGCTGGTGCATGCCTTCCCTGACGACCCCACCAAGATGAGTATCGACGATCGGCGAGACTCCTTCTGTGGCAAGATCTCGGTTTGCAGCAATTTGCGCCAGTACGGCATCAAGTACTCGCTCACCACCCACCATACCGTGGACCCGAGAAGTGAGGGTTTCCGGGCTGATCTGCGGCGCTTCGTGAGCTCGTGTCGCGTGGTACGGGGCCTGCGAAACGCACGCATCGGTGCCCTCGGCGCCAGGCCAGCCGCTTTTAACACTGTGCGATATAGCGAGAAGTTGCTGGAGCGGATGGGCATCAGTGTGGAGACGCTGGACCTATCCGAGGCTATCGGGCGGGTGGAGCGGTTGGACGATGAAGCCGAGGCCGTGCGTGCTAGGCGCCAGGCTATCGAGGCCTATGCGCAGACGCAAGGTGTGCCCGAGGCGGCTCTGGATAAGATGGCCCAGTTTGGGGTAGTGGTGGAGCAGTGGATGGAGGAGAATCGATTGCAGGCTAGCGCCATTCAATGTTGGACATCAATGGAGGAGTTCTTCGGCGTGGTGCCGTGCACGGTGATGAGCATGCTGGGCAACAGCCTATTGCCCAGCGCCTGCGAGACTGATGTGACGGGCGTGGTAGGCATGCTTGCCCTGCAACTGGCGTCCGGCAGGCCAAGCGCCATAGTGGACTGGAACAATAACTACGGCGATAACCCGGACAAGGGGGTCATCTTCCATTGCAGCAACCTGCCTAAGCACTTCTTGGGTGAAAGACCCCAGATGGACTATCAGGCGATCATCGCCGGGACGGTGGGCAAGGAGAATACCTACGGCACCGTGGTGGGCCGTCTGAAGAGTGGACCCTTCACCTACTGTCGCGTTTCGACGGACGACACGCAGGGCACCCTCTCGGCCTACGTGGGAGAGGGCGAGTTGACCAATGATCCTCTGGCGACCTTTGGAGGCTACGGCATCGTACATATCCCGGACTTTCAGCGGTTGCTGCACTACGTCTGCGATAAAGGTTTCGAGCATCACGTGGCCATCAACCTTTCGCAGACGGCCTCTGCTCTGTACGAGGCGCTGGACAAGTACTTAGGATGGCACGTTTACTATCACAGGGGGCACGACACCAACTTCTAGGGGATGTAGGCCAAACGAAGAGTTGGATCGATGAGCGAATTCAGTCAAAAACAGGATCGCATTCAAACCCTATTTCAGGAGCGCAAACTCGACGCGCTCCTGCTTCGGCGTGTGAGCAGTTTCGCCTGGGCCACGTGCGGCGCGGCGTCATATGTGAACACCGCGACGACCAACGGCGGGGCCGCGCTGGTGATGACCCCCTCCGCCCGGCACGTTGTCACCGATAACATCGAGGCCACACGGTTGGAGCAGGAGGAGAAACTGACCGCACAGGGTTGGGACTTCCGTGTGGTGCCCTGGTACGAAGTGCAGGACACCGTGGCCGAGTTGACCCGAGGGTTGAGGCTCGG